>JAEYNS010000257.1 GCA_023412435.1 Actinomycetes bacterium
ACCCGAGGGCCCGCAGGGTCCGGAAGGGCCGCAGGGGGAGTCGGGTCCCGCCGGTCCACAGGGCGCCCAGGGCCCGCAGGGCGAGCGAGGACCGGTCGGCGCCACCGGGCCACAGGGTCCGCAGGGAGTCCCGGGGCCGGCTGGTGACTCGAAGCTTCCGGCCGACTTCGGACTCAACCCGTACCCGGTGTCGGAGGGACTGGACGAGTGCGTGATCGGCAACGTCCACCTGACCGCGGGCGGGGTAGGACTCGGCATGCCGGCGCAGGGTCAGGAACTCAGCGTCAGCAAGTACGGGCCGCTCTACTCGGTGATCGGGAACAGGTTCGGTGGCAACAACGTGACCTTCCGCCTGCCCGACCTGCGGGGCCTGGCGCCCTACGGCCTGAGCTACACCATCTGCGTCAACGGGTACTACCCGACTCAGCCCTGACGCCACCCGGCGCGTGAGGCTAAGACTCCCCGGCCACCGCGCGCTCGTGGTTGCCGTCACACCACTGGTCGGCCGGGACCTGGGCCTTCACGTCGTCGACGTGGAGGCCGCAGCCCTTCCAGGTCGTCTTGCCGCACACCTCGCACCGCACCGGCTGGCACATGCTCGCCTCCTGTCGTCGCTGGACCTCCATCATGCCCGCTCACCGGTGGACGGAATCAGGCGAACCTTCCCGGCGGACCACAAGTAGGGTGTCGCTATGCCCACACGAGCCGACGGTCGCGCCCCCGACGAGTTGCGGCCGGTCCGCATCACCCGCAACTGGCTGGATCACGCGGAGGGCTCGGTGCTGGTCGAGTTCGGCGCCACCCGGGTGCTGGTGGCGGCCTCGGTGAGCCCCGGCGTGCCGCGCTGGCGGAAGGGATCGGGCCTGGGCTGGGTGACCAGCGAGTACGCGATGCTCCCGCGGGCCACCCACACCCGCGGCGAGCGCGAGTCGGTGCGTGGCCGGATCGGCGGACGCACCCACGAGATCTCCCGGCTGATCGGCCGCTCGCTGCGCGCGGTGATCGACTACAAGGCCCTCGGCGAGAACACCATCGTGCTCGACTGCGACGTCCTGCAGGCTGACGGCGGCACCCGGACCGCGTCCATCACCGGCGCCTACGTGGCCCTGGCCGACGCCGTGGCCTGGCTGCGCGGGCGCAACCTGCTGGTCGGGGAGCCGCTGCTCGACTCGGTCGCCGCGGTCTCCGTCGGGGTGGTGGACGGGGTCCCCGTCCTCGACCTCGACTATGCCGAGGATTCCAGCGCGGGGGTCGACCTCAACATCGTCGCGACCGGCTCCGGCACGTTCGTCGAGGTGCAGGGGACGGCGGAGGGCGAACCCTTCGACCGCGATGTGCTGAACCAGTTGCTCGACCTGGGGTTGCTCGGCTGCCACGAACTGGCGAGAATTCAGCTGGAGGCGCTGGAGCGATGAAGACCGTTGTCGTCGCGACCCACAACGCCAAGAAGGCGGTGGAGCTGCGGCGGGTGCTTGAGGCCGAGGACGTGCCGGTGCGCGTGATGGGGCTGGACGACCTGCCTGCCTATCCCGAGCCCGCCGAGACCGAGACGACCTTCGAAGGCAATGCCCTGCTGAAGGCCCACGCCGCTGCCCGCCAGTTCGGCCACCTCGCCGTGGCCGATGACTCGGGACTCGTCGTCGACCTGCTCAACGGCATGCCAGGCGTCCGT
Source organism: Actinomycetes bacterium (assembly GCA_023412435.1). Lineage (GTDB taxonomy): Bacteria > Actinomycetota > Actinomycetes > Propionibacteriales > Propionibacteriaceae > Propionicimonas. The sequence goes on from JAEYNS010000257.1 coordinate 1,673, forward strand.
TCCGCGCGGTGGTCCGGCCCGGACGCCACCGACCAGTCGAACCTCGACCTGCTGATCCGGCAACTGGCCGACACCGACGACGAGCAGCGCACCGCCCAGTTCGTCTGCGCCATGGCGATGGTCGCGCCCGACGGCAGGGAATGGGTGGTACGCGGAGAAATGCTCGGCCGGCTGGTGTTGCAGCCCCGCGGCAGCAACGGCTTCGGTTACGATCCGATCTTCATCGCCAACCAGAAGTGCTTGACCAACGCCGAGCTGAGCCCCGAGGAGAAGGACGCCATCAGCCATCGCGGCAAGGCCGTCCGGATGCTCGTGCCGCTGCTGCGGGCGGTGGTGGAAGGGGTGCAGTGAGGCAGTACCTGGACCTGATGCAGCACGTGCTCGAGCACGGCGCCGAGAAGTCCGACCGCACCGGAACCGGCACGCGCAGCGTCTTCGGCTACCAGATGCGCTTCGACCTCGCCGACGGCTTCCCCCTGCTGACCACCAAGCGGCTGCACACCCGGTCGATCTTCGGCGAACTGCTGTGGTTCCTGCGCGGCGACACCAACCTCGCCTGGCTGCACGCCAACAACATCACGATCTGGGACGAGTGGGCCGACGCCAACGGCGATCTGGGGCCCATCTACGGCTACCAGTGGCGCTCCTGGCCCACCCCGGACGGTCGGCACGTCGACCAGATCAAGGGCGTCATCGACTCGCTGCGCACCAATCCTGACTCGCGCCGCCACATCGTCTCGGCCTGGAACGTCGGCCAGCTGCAGGACATGGCGCTGCCGCCGTGCCACGCCTTCTTCCAGTTCTACGTCGCCGACGGGAAGCTCTCCTGCCAGCTCTACCAGCGCGCGGCCGACATCTTCCTCGGGGTGCCATTCAACATCGCGTCCTACGCCCTGCTCACCCACCTCGTGGCCCGCGCGACCGGGCTGCAGCCCGGCGACTTCGTCCACACCCTCGGGGACGCCCATCTGTACAGCAACCACCTCGACCAGGCCCGCCTCCAGCTGGAGCGCGAGCCCCGTCCGTTGCCGCGGCTGGTGCTCAACCCCGCCGTCACGGCCATCGACGAGTGGACGCTGGGCGATATCGAGGTGGTCGACTACGACCCGCACCCCGGCATCAAGGCACCGATCGCGGTCTAGCCCTGGCGGTGCGGCGGGCCGGTAGGGTGCTCCACGTGCGGATCATTGCGATTGCGATCGTCGGCTCCAACGGGGTGATCGGGGACGGAGAGCGCCAGCCCTTCGAGATCGCGGAGGACTGGGAGCGGTTCAAGGCGGTCACGATGGGTCACCCGCTGGTGATGGGGCGCCGCACGCACGAGGCGATCGGCCGCTGGCTGCCCGGCCGCACCACGATTGTGATCACCACGAACCCGCAGCGGGTCGAGCTGCCCGCGCCCGGGAGCGCGGCCACCGGCCACGCGGTCGGTTCCCTCGACGAGGCGCTCGAGCTCGCCGGCTCGCTGGACGCCACCGTCTACGTCGCGGGCGGCGGCACTGTGTACCACGCTGTCTGGCCGCGGCTCACCGACCTCGACATCACCGAGGTCGACGCCGCAGCCGAGGGTACCGTCCACATCCCCCAGATCGATCCCGCCGAGTGGCACGAGGTCGCCCGGGAGCAGCGCGACGGGTTCGCGTTCGTCCAGTACACCCGGGCGCTCTCCCCGGGCGAGGCCGGCGTCGACTGAGCGGACGTGCGCACCACCGCGAGCATCCTGCACCTCGACCTCGACGCCTTCTTCGCGGCGGTCGAGCAGCGCGACAAGCCGTCCTTGCGCGGCAAGCCGGTGATCGTCGGCGGTCTCGGCCAGCGTGGCGTGGTCTCGACCGCCTCGTATGAGGCCAGGCGGTTCGGCGTCCACTCGGCGATGCCGATGCACGAGGCACGCCGACGCTGCCCGAATGCCGCCTTCCTCTCCGGACGGTTCGACGCCTACCGGCAGTCCAGCCGGATCGTGATGGGCCTGCTGGGGGAGCTGTCCCCGCTGGTCGAGGCGCTCAGCCTTGACGAGGCCTTCGTCGACCTGGCCGCCGTCCCGGACAGGTCGCTGGAACCCGACGACCTGCTCGCGCTGGCCGCCGACCTGCGGGCGCGGGTCACCGAGCGCACCGGCGGGCTCACCGCCTCGGTCGGGCTCGGGTCGTCGAAGTTCATCGCGAAGGTCGCCAGCGAACTCGCCAAACCGGACGGGATCCGCCTGGTCAGGCCGGGCGACGAGGTGGCCACCATCGCGGACCTGCCCGCCAGGGCGATCCCCGGCGTCGGCCCGGCCACCATGGAGCGGCTGGCCCGGCTCGGGGTGGCGCGGGTGCGCGACCTGCAGGTCCTCTCGGCCGGTGAACTCGTCCGGGAACTGGGCAAGGCGGCGGGCGAGACCCTGCACAGCCTGGCCCGCGCCCAGGACGACCGGCCCGTGCAACCGGACCGCGAGACCAAGTCCATCTCGGTGGAGGACACCTTCGAGCGCGACATCGCCGACCCCGCGACGCTCGCCCGGATCGCGACCCGGCACGCCGCGCTGGTGGCCGAACGGCTGGCGAAGGCAGGCCTGTTCGCCCGCACGGTCAGCGTCAAGGTGCGCTGGCCCGACTTCTCCTCGGTCAGCCGCTCCCGCACCCTCGACGGAGCCACGGACCGGCCGGAGGTGGTGGCGCAGGTGGCCCATGACCTGCTCGACGGGCTCGACACCACCCCCGGCGTCCGGCTGTTGGGGGTCGGGGTGTCGGGGCTGGTGGAAGTCGCCCAGGAGCCGCTGTTCGACCTCACGTCGGGCTCGTCGGCGCGGGTGGTCGAGGAGGCCGAGGTGCCCTACACCCGCCGTCCGGTCGGCTGGTCACCGGGCAACGACGTGGTGCACTCGCAGTACGGCCCGGGCTGGGTGTGGGGCAGCGGGCACGGCGTGGTCACGGTGCGGTTCGAGACCGCGACCTCTGGCCCGGGCCCGGTGCGCAGCTTCGCCGCCGCCGACCCGGCGCTCTCACGCCCGCAGCCGCCGGGCCAGGCGACCACCGGCTGACCGGACGCGATCGGAGTCGACGGCCGGGCGG
>JAEYNS010000355.1 GCA_023412435.1 Actinomycetes bacterium
TCCCACGATCTTGCCGCCCCGGGTGGTTGTGGTCTTCACCCAGGCCTCGATGGAGTAGGTGGTGGGCCCGGGCCTGAACTGGTCGTTCCACAGGTAGTCGTCCACGCCGTCGAAGACGAGCGAGCCAGCGGTGTCGGTCGGCGTGGCCCCTTCGGTCGAAGCGGTCGGCCCCTGTGCTGCCAGGCCGCCCCGGAGCGCCGTCGCCGTCGTGGATGCGCCGACGTCATGGACCCAGGTCCCGGTCATCGAGGAGTCCCAGTACAGGCCGTCGGGGTTGTCGTTGATCACCGTGGTGGCATAGGTCGCGCTCGACGCGATCGCCCGTGCCGACGAGGAGCTCGAGTTGCGCGTGTTCGTACCGTCGGTGACCTGGACGGTGTAGCTGTAGTTCGTCCCGGGCACGACAGCTGTGTCCACAACCGTGATCTGGGGACGCTCGAACCAGCGGGAGATGCCCACGCCCTCCCAGATCGGCGTCGACGATCCGTTCCGGAACACCCGGTAGGTCAGATGCGAATCGTCGTCGTCCACCACAGTGCGGAACCGCACCTGGATCGACCCGTTCGCCATGGCACGGGCTGTCACGCCGGTCGGCGTGGCCGGCGCCGCAGAGGTGTCTGCGAACCGGGTGAGGCCCTGCTGGGCGGCACCGTTCACGCGGGTGAACTCGCCACCGACCCAGAGGTAGCGCTTGCCGGTTGAGGACACGCCGATGGCCAGCGCGCGCGGCCCGATGCCCTCACCGGTGCCGTCGTTCAGCCTGGGGTTCCATTGGTAGTGCTCCATGGTGGCCGCGTTCTGAGCCAGAAGGTAGGCACGCAGGCCGTCCTGCTGGTAGCCGACGCTGGCGCAGTCGTGCTGGTGGTGCGCGGAGTAGAGCGTGCCGTTGTCCTCCAGCAGGGCCTGGGTCGCGCCGAGGCAGGTGTCACGCCACACCTGGTCGCCGGTCTCCCACGAGAACGCCGCCCGGCCGTCGAACACACCACCCCCGGTACCTTCGTTGCCGATGTAGAACCGTCCGTCGTTGCTGCTGAGGATCACGTGCGTGGCCGATGTCCCCTGCGGAGGCAGCGATGTGCTCGTGGTGGTCGCGTTGGGGTTGCCAGGGATGAACCCCTGCGGGTACGCACGCAGCAGGGTGCCACCCTCACCTGTGACCGGATCGGCAGCAGTCACCATGGCGATCGAGTGCGAGAACGTGCCGTTGACGTAGTAGAAGTAGCCGCCCAGGGCAACCTTCTGCCCGTCCGGAGACACGGCGACAGCCCGGCCCCGACGCGGTGCGAGTGCATCGGGGTAGCTCTGCGCGTTAGCGGTCCAGGGCAGCAGCGCACCTGTGGTCGCGTTCACCGCTGCGTGGAGCTGGCGCACCTCGTCGCGAACGGTGGAGAAGGCGCCGGCGAGATAGAGCACATTGCCATGAGTCGCAAGGCCATACACCTCAGCGCTGATGGAACCCGCGTTGAAGGCGGTCCGCACCGAGCAGTTGGTGGTGTTCAGGGCCGCAACCCGCGACCTGCCGGTCGAGTTCACACTCGTGAACTCACCGGCGATGTAGATCGTGTTGCCGTCGGCCGACGCGATCACGGAGCGGATCCTGGCGGAGCCGCCAATGCTGAACTGGCAGCTCACGGGCGCGCCAGTGGCCGCGTCAAGGACCGCCAGGCCTGCCCGTGCCTGGGCGGAACCGGTCCCTCCGTCCGGTGGCCTGATCTGGGTGAAAGACCCTCCGACGAACATCATTCCGTTGGCGTGCGCAACGCTGTAGACGGTGCCGTTGGTCTGCCACGTCGACAGGTTCGCAGCGCCGAAGCTGACCCCAGGGCTGAGAGCCTGTGAGTTGACTACGGCGAAGGTGGTTCCGCCAGCGGTCAGCGCAATGGCGGCAAGAATGGTGATGAGACGGCGCACGGTAGCTACTTTCGATCCGGACCACCCTCAAGGATGGCCTCCCCCAATGGATCGCCGACTACCACCGTGCGGGGTCTGCAGTGGTCGGACAGACTGATGTTAGGTGGCGCCACCAGCACAGTCAACAAATGCTCAAATACTGGTCAATTCGGTACACCTGCACCGGGGTTGGTGCCCCGAGCCGCCGACAGTGCGGCGTAAGATTGCGCCCCAGCCACGCCGGCGGGGGCCAGGGTCTTGCACGGACGGCGGGCGAGAGGCATACTGAGCGAGCCAGAAGTCCGGGGGGAACTTCTTAAGCGGTCATCCACCTACCCAAGAAACCCCCTTCTGCGGGGGGCAGCTCCTGGTGTCGTTGTACAGGAACAGATCGAGGAGGGGAGAGTCTGGGCCCGCCGGGCCCAGGCCACGTGGGGGACACATTCGGGAGCGAGATCCAATCCCATTGACGTCCAGCGCCGTGATCGGCAGTTTTGTGCTGCCAGTAATCATGAATTCTGTCTCGCCGGTACTTGCAGTCTGACAGGGAATGCAGCCGCGAGGACCCAATTGGTTAATGCGATTGTCATCTGCGAGGGTGACATCTCTCTTGCTCCACGGACGCATTCCTGCAACACTAAAGACGCACGCCGTTCACCTGGGTGATCGGTCGGGCACCGGTCTTCGGGGGGAGGACCGGAGGACTAGGTCTGAGCCGGGGGGATCATGACCACCATTGCTTCGTATCTCGAGGCGTTCACCAATTCTCGCGATCAGCGCCGCCACTGGGTGCTGTCCACCCGCGCACAGAGCGCGTTCCTCTACCTGACGGACGTGCTCGTGCTGTGCGCGACCGCCGCAGTGGCCCTCGCGCTCCGCGGCGCGATCTCGCCCGGATCCGAGCGGGTCGTCGCGGATCTGGGATTCGGCCTGCCGCTGATCATCGTTGCCTGGATCGTGGCGCTGCGCGCCTTCGGCGCCTACGGCCTGCGCGAGGTGCGCGCCGGGTCGGCGGAGTACAAGAGCGTCGTCCTTGCCTCGGTGACCACAGCCGGCATCGTGGCGATCTTCTGCTACCTGTCGCGGATCGAGATGTCCCGCATCCTGTTCGCCCTGCTGTTCGGCATCGGGGTGTTCACGTTGGTCATCAGCCGCTGGACGCGTCGCCGTGCCATGGTGGGCATCCACAAGCGCGGGCTCCTCACGACCAAGGTCGTCGTCGTGGGTTCCTCCGGACCGGTTGACGCCATCACCTCCGTCCTCCGTCGCGAGACGTGGATCGGCTACAACGTGATCGGCGCCGTCACCCGCGAGGTCCAGCACCACACGCCGCGCGGCGTCCCCGTGCTCGGGGGAATCACCGACGTGATCGACGTCCTGAAGTCCCATGACGCCCGTGCGGTGATCTTCGCCGAGGGCGCGTTCGCCTCGCCGAGCGACTCGCGCAGGATGGCCTGGGCGCTGGAGCAGCTCGACATCCAGATGATGGTGGTCCCGAACCTGAGCGACATCAGCGCCGAGCGACTCGACGTCCGGCCCGTGGCCGGCCTGCCGCTGGTGGACGTGGCCCGCCCGGGCGCTGTGGACGCGAGCCGCTGGCTCAAGCGCACCTTCGATGCCGTCGGCGCTGCGACGCTGCTCCTG
>JAEYNS010000034.1 GCA_023412435.1 Actinomycetes bacterium
CTTCAAAGCAGCCACTGTCAGTTCGTAGAGGCGGAGGTAGGCGGCCTGGTCGGCATCCTTCCAGAACACCGTCAGGTTGGGCTCGTTCCAGACCTCGATCGGCCAGCGCCGCACCTCGTCGAGGCCGTACCTGTCGATCAGGTGCCGGGCGGTGGCCGCCGCCAGCCGCGCCCATCCCCGTTCGTCGCTGGGCGGTGTCACGTTGCCCCGCCACCAGAAGACGGTCTGGTCGCCGGAGGCGAGCGCTGAGGGCATGAAGCCGAGCTCGAGGAAGGGACGGATGCCCAGGTCGAGCCAGGAGTCGATCACCTGGTCGAGGTAGCCGAAGGCGTACCGGACGCCGTCGCGTCCCTGATGGGAGTAGGGCTGGTAGATCCCCAGGTCGTCGTGGAAGATGCCGTGGCCGCGCAGCAGCTCGAACCCGATCTCCTGCTGGACCACGCGCAGCGACTCCACGTAGTCGCGGCGCAGCGCGAGGTTGAGCCGCCCGGTTCCCACGCAGGCGCGCCAGACCGGGGCCAGTCGCGCTACGGGCTGGTCGGGGATCTCGATCACTGTCATCTCCTGTATCGGGCGGGCTGTGCCCACGGTGGCGCAGACGAGCGGCCCACCGCAAGCCCATGCCTGCGCGGGAATGCACCGGCGTCCGACGTGGTTGGGATACATGCAAGCGCATACATTCACGTCACAAGCCAGCAGGGAGCAGGCACATGCAGTTCGGCATCTTCTCGGTCAGCGACATCACGCGCGACCCCGTTTCGGGCACCACCCCCAGCGAGGCCGAGCGGATCGACGCGATAGTGCAGATCGCGAAGAAGGCCGAAGAGGTAGGCCTCGACGTCTTCGCGATCGGCGAGCATCACAACCCGCCGTTCTTCTCCTCCTCCCCCACCACCTTGCTGGCGTACCTCGCCGGCCAGACCGAGCGCCTGCTGCGGTCCACGGCCACGACGCTGATCACCACCAACGACCCGGTGCGGATCGCCGAGGAGTACGCGATGCTGCAGCACCTCAGCAAGGGCCGGATGGACCTCATGCTGGGCCGCGGCAATACCGCGCCGGTGTACCCGTGGTTCGGCAAGGACATCCGCCGGGGGCTGCCCCTGGCGCTGGAGAACTACAACCTGCTGCACCGGTTGTGGCGCGACGACGTGGTCGACTGGGAGGGCGAGTTCCGTACCCCGCTGTCGGGCTTCACCTCCACGCCGCGCCCGCTGGACGACGTCCCCCCGTTCGTCTGGCACGGCTCGATCCGGACCCCCGAGATCGCCGAGCAGGCGGCGTACTACGGGGACGGCTTCTTCGCCAACAACATCTTCTGGCCCAAGGAGCACTACATCCGGCTGATCAACTTCTACCGGCAGCGGTTCGCCCACTACGGTCACGGCACGACGAAGCAGGCGATCGTCGGACTGGGCGGGCAGGCGTACATCGCCAGGCGGTCCCAGGACGCGAAGGCGGAGTTCCGGCCGTACTTCAACGAGGCCCCGGTCTACGGCAACGGACCCAGCATGGAGGAGTTCATGGACCTCACCCCGCTGTCGGTCGGCTCGCCGCAGGAGGTGATCGAGAAGACGCTCACCTTCCGGGAGTACTTCGGCGACTACCAGCGGCAGCTCTTCCTCGTCGACCACGCCGGGCTTCCGTTGTCGATGGTGCTCAAGCAGCTCGACCTGCTCGGCGGCGAGGTGGTCCCCGTGCTCCGCAAGGAACTCGCCGCCCGCCGCGACCCCGAGGCACCCGAAGCCCCCACGCACGCCGCCCGGGTGAAGGCGAAGTACGGCGACGAGCCCGCCCGCCAGCCGCGACCCAACGCCAACCGGGGCGACAACGTGACCGGACGCTCCCCCTACCAGGACACCGAGGCACGACGCATCCAGGCCGTGCTCTGACATGAATGGCCAGGACAGGCTCGCCAACCAGGCGTGGGAGGCCATGCTGACCGCCCACGCCCGCCTGATGCGGGAGTTCGAGGCCACCGACGTCTGGGGCGACCTCAGCATGCGGGAGTACGACGTGCTCTACACGCTGTCGAAGTGCCCCGCGCCGGTCCGGCTGCGGGAGCTGGGCGAGTCAGTGCTGTTGAGCCAGCCCGGCCTGTCCCGGCTGGTCGACCGACTGGTGCAGCGCGGCCTCGTCCAGCGCTCCCCCGACCCCTCCGACGGACGCTCGGTCCTGGTGCGACTCACCCCCGCGGGGGCGGCCCGGCAGAGGGCGGTCGGCCGCCGGCACGCCCGCAGCGTCGCTCGCGCCATGTCCGCCGTCAGCGCCGAGGACCTCGCCCGGCTGCACAGCATCGCCACCCGTCTCGTCGCCCCGCTCGATCCGAAGGAACCCCGATGACCACCGACCCCCGTCCGTTCCAGCTCGTCGTCGTCAGCGCCGGCGCGTCCGACCCGTCCTCGACGCGGCTGCTGGCGGATCGGATCAGCGCCCGGGTCGCGCTGCGGGCCGAGCAGCGAGGACGCGCCGTGTCGGAGACGGTCATCGACCTGCGTTCGCTGTCGCAGGAGATCGCCACAGCGCTGGTCTCGCAGCTGAGCGGGACGCGGCTGACCGCGGCGGTCGAGGCGCTGGCCGCCGCCGACGGCCTGGTCGTCAGCACCCCCGTCTACAAGGCCGCGGCCAGCGGTCTGCTGACGTCCTTCTTCCACGTCCTCGACAACGACCTGCTGATCGCCAAGCCCGTCGTCCTGGCGGCCACCGCAGGAACGGCCAGGCACGCCCTCGTGGTCGACGAACAGCTGCGCTCGCTGTTCGCCTTCCTGCGCACCCTGACCGCGCCCACCTCGCTGTTCGCCGCCCCCGAGGACTGGGCGGACCCCGCCCTCAACAAGCGGATCGACAGGGCGGCCTTCGAACTCGTGCTCCTGATGGAGTCCGAGTTCGCGACGAAGGTGAAGCAGGAGTCGTGGGACAGCTACCAGCACGAGTTCGGAAGTGCCGGCGGCACGGAGCTCGGCATCAGCCTCGACTCCGACCTGATGCGGCTGGCCGCAGGCGGTACGCGTCCCCCGGGGCCGCCCAGGCAGGGGTAGCCGGAGACACTGCGATGTGGCCGACGCCGCCGCCGGGCCGCTACCGTGTCGCCATGGATCTGCCGGACGACTACCTCGACGTCCTCACCGACGAGCTGGCCCCCTTCGGCCTCGAGTTCGACGCCGCCGAGTCCACCGCGGACGGCGAGTGGCAGATCCGGTTCGAGACCGAGCCGGAGTCCTTCGTCCACCGCTACCCGTGGACCGGCATCGACGCTTCGTACGGGTCGAGCTGGCCACCGGAGGTGCTCTCGCTGTGGATCAAGGGCGAGGGCAGCGACGTCGTCGAGATCACCTTCGAGATCTACGACCTGCTGCTGTGGGCCCAGGCCGAGGCACACGACCTCGCCGGCCGGCTCGGCAGCCTTGACGACCCCTACGACCAGGCGGCCGCCGTCAGCGAGGCGCTCAGCGAGTTGCTCAGCCAGCCGGAGTGGAAGTTCGACAATCTCGGCTGAGCGTCGCCGCCGCAGGTGTCAGCGGACGGTGTCGGTGGCGTCGGCCCAGGCCTTCGCGTTCTCGGCGTTGACCTGCTGCCACGCCTGCCACAGCACGTAACCCGCGCCGGCCAGGGTGACACCGAGCATCAGCAGTCTCTTCACCCTGCCAGCCTACCCGCGCCCACGGGACCGGCTCGGGGCGGGCCGTTCAGGCCAGCGACGCCACCTGGTCGGCGGCCAGCGCCGCGCGCAGCGCGGCCAGATCCGCCGGCACCGCCGTCCGTCCGTCCTCACCCTCCACGCTCGGCAGCAGATAGCTGCCGAACTCCTCCGACCGCACGCTGGACTCCATCAAGGTGGCTTCCAGTTCGCCGGTGGTGAGGTTGGAATCGACGAGGGTGCAGTGCTCGAGGGCGCGCAGCACGTTGTCGAACTGGATGGGGTTGCTCATCGCGTCCAGCATGCCGAGCCGCACCATGGTGCCGCGCACCAGTTGCGCCACCCGTTGCGCCCTGGCCGGCGCATCCGGGGCGGAGGCCAGGTAGCCGTCGGGTCCGGCGTGGCCGTCGGTGGGCGCCGCGGCCATCTGCTCCAGACCGCCGAGCGCGTCCACCACCGTGGAGAAGCCCTCCACCGCGAGCTGCACCTGGTGGTCGGTGCGCACCCCCAGCAACAGCTCGACGTGCCGCGCCACCTCGTGGGCGTCCTGGCGGTACAGGTCGGCGAGGGTGCGCAGCGGCTTGCGCGGGCCGCTGGCCACCAGCAGGTCGGACGGGAGCCCGACAAGGGTCAACTCCTGTCGGGAGCCGGACAGGTTGACCAGGTGGACCGAGAGGAGCTGGTGATCGCTGTCCGAGACCAGCAGCAGGAAGTCGACCGGCGCTGTCGCGTCCTGCCCCACCGGCTTGTCCGGGCGGCCCTCGTAGCTCTCCAGCGGGGCTGCCTTGGCCATCGAACCGACGGTGGAGCTCAGCCGTCCGAGGTAGACCGAGACGGCGGTCACGGTGCCCATGGCGATGATGAGGACACCGGCGAGGACGGAGAGGGGCAGCAGCTGGCCCGCGCGGGCCGTTCTGCTGCGCTGTCGCGCCGATGGGACCATCCCACCTCCCTCATGCCACCCACCAGCGTAGGAGGCCGGGACAACGGGCGGCCGGCTCATCGCGGCCAACCGCGAGCGCCGGGTCCTACGCTGGTGCTCGATGAACCTGCGCGACCTGCTGTTCCCGCCCGGCGCCACCCGACAGGACTGGGCGGTCGACGGCGCGCTCGCCACCGCCCTCGCGCTGCTCACGATCCCCACCTACTGGAGCGTCAGCTCGCTGTCCACGCTCGCTCTCGCAAGCTCGATCCTGATGGTCGTCCCCCTGGTGCTGCGCCGCCACTCCCCGCTGATCACGCTCGCCATCGTGTCCCTGGCGGCCCTGCTGCAGCTGGTCGCGTCCCCCCTGCCGCTGCCCTCGCTGGTGGCGATCCCGATCGTGGCGTACTCGGTGGCCCGCTGGGTGCCGGGCCACCCCGCCCGTGCCGTGCTGGTGGTCGGGGCGATCGGCGCGGTGCTGGGCCCGCTGCGCTGGGTGGTGCCCGATCCCACCCACCTCAGCCTGCGGCAGATCATCTGGTTCTCCCTGGCCTGGTTCGTCTGCCTCGGCCTCGTGGTCACCCCGTACGCCATCGGACGGCGCGCGCAGGAGGAGTCGACAGCCCACGAGCACCTGGTCGCCAACGCCCAGGAGCGGTACCGCGCGCTGATCGCCGAGCGCGAGCAGCTCACCCGGCTGGCCGAATCCAGGGCCCGTACCCAGATCGCGCGGGAGCTGCACGACATCGTCGCGCACTCGCTGTCGGTCATGATCGTGCAGGCCGAGGGCGGCAAGGCGATGGCCGCCAAGAGACCCGAGGCCGCCACCCAGGCCCTGACCACGATCGCCGAGACCGGGCGCGAGGCGCTGGTCGAGACGCGCCGCATCCTCGGAGTGCTCCGCGACGGCCCGGACCCGGCCGGCGCGGACGCCGACTTCGCCCCGGCTCCCCGGCTGCAGGACATCCCCGATCTGGTGGCCCGCGCCAGCGAGCGGTTCCGACTCACCGTCAACGGCCAGCCGCCGCGGGTCTCCCCCGCCCTCGAACTGACCGTCTACCGCGTCGTCCAGGAGGCGCTGACCAACGTCCTCAAGCACGCCGGCGCCGAGGCCAGGGCCACGGTCACCCTCACCTACGCGCCGCGGGAGATCCTGGTGGACGTGGTCGACAACGGCACCCCGCAGCCGGGGACGGCGAGTGAGCCGGGGCACGGCCTGCGCGGGATGCACGAGCGCGTCACCTCGATGGGGGGACGGATGGTGGCGCGGCCCCGTCCCAGCGGCGGCTTCCAGGTCACCGTCGTGCTCCCGCTGACCGCCGCCACCCACTGACACCGGAGGATGAACCAGATGAACCCGATCCGCGTCTTCCTCGCCGATGACCAGGAGCTGGTGCGCAGCGGCTTCCGGATGCTGATCGAGGCCGAGGACGACCTGGCCGTGGTGGGCGAGGCCGCGGACGGCCGCGCCGCCGTCGCGCAACTGGCGGGCACACCTGCCGACGTCGTCCTGATGGACATCAGGATGCCGGTGATGGACGGGGTGGAGGCGACCCGGCTGATCATCGAGCGCGGCCTCGGTGCCCGGGTGCTCGTGTTGACCACCTTCGACCTGGACGAGTACGTGTTCAGCGCGCTGAAGGCCGGCGCGAGCGGGTTCATGCTCAAGGACGCCCGGCCGTCCGAGCTGTTGAATGCGATCCGGACCGTCGCCGCCGGCGAGGCGGTGATGGCGCCGTCGGCCACCCGGCGGCTGCTCGACCACGTCCTGCCGACCCTGCCCAGCAGCCCCGAGGGCCACGATCCGCGGCTCGAGGTGCTCACCGACCGCGAGCGCGAGGTGCTGGTCGAGATCGCCGCCGGCGCGACCAACGCCGAGATCGCCGCCAGGCTCTACATGGCCGAGGGCACCGTGAAGACCCACATCGGGCGGCTGCTCGCCAAGCTCGGCGCCCGCGACCGGGTGGGGCTGGTGCTGATCGCGTACGAGACCGGCCTGGTGCGGCGGTGACCGCCCGGTTGCCCGACGGCCGCCCGCTGCCGGGGCCGCTGGTACGCCTCGACCCGGTGACGGCCGGCGACCTGCCCGCCCTCGCCGCGATCCTTGCCGAGCCCGCGGTGTACACGGCCGGGTACGTGATGCACCATCGTCCCGAGCCGGGCGCGGCCGCTCTCGCACAGGCCCGCCTGCTCTACCTCGACGCGCCCGTCCCCGACGGCCTGGGGCACGGCCGGGTGGTGTATGCCGTCCGGCTGGCCGCCGACTCCCGGCTCGGGGCCGCCGGGACTGTGGTGGGCACGTCCTCGCTCGGCGAGGCGGTGGTAGCGCACGAACGCGTCCAGCTGGGGTGGACGCTCTACCACCCCGCGGTGTGGGGGACTGCGGTCAACCCCGCGGCCAAGCTGCTGCTGCTGGAGCACTGCTTCGAGGACCTCGGCTACGGCAGGGTGAAGCTGCAGACCGACCTCCGCAACACCCGCTCCCAGGCGGCGATCGCCCGGCTCGGAGCCACCAGGGAGGGCGTGCTGCGGCGCCACCTCCGCCGGGAGGACGGCAGCTTCCGCGACACGGTGGTGTTCTCGATCACCGTGGCGGACTGGCCGCGGGTCAGGGACGGGCTGCTGGGGCGACTCGCCGCCGTCGGTTGAGCCGAGGCTCGGTTCCTGCGTTCTCCCGGAAACCCGTCGGTGATCGCGACCCGAGGGCAATCTTCCCTCGGCTACCCGTTTGGTACCGGTTTGCGGACGGACAACCGGCTTCAGCCGGAGAGCCGGGCCACGTATCGTCGGAGCATGTGCCGCAACATCCATACCCTGCACAACTTCGAGCCGGCCGCCACCGCCGACGAGGTGCATGCCGCTGCGCTGCAGTACGTCCGCAAGATCGCCGGCACCACCAAGCCCTCGAAGGCCAATCAGGCGGCCTTCGACAAGGCGGTGGACGAGGTCGCCCACATCACCCGACACCTGCTGGAGGACCTGGTCGCCACGACGCCGCCGAAGAACCGCGAGGTCGAGGCGGCCAAGGCCAGGGAGCGGGCGATCCGCTCAGGTCGCTACGCCACCGCCGAGGCCTCCTGAGCCGCGTTTGCCACCGGCCGCTGCGGGTATCACCATGCCGAGCCCGCGCGCCGGGCGCGCGAGAGCCTGAAATCACATCGCTGTAGTTATCCCCACTGTGGACAGTGCCTGTGGATAACTGACCCCCTCCCCCAGAACCTCAGCGTGCGCGGCCAGCCGGCGCACCGCTCGGTGGCACCGCTGGCGCAGCGCTGCCGGCGTCACCCCCAGCAGGACGGCCGCCCGGTCGCCGCTCAGCCCGTCGGCGTAGACCAGGCGGAGCGCCACGTGCGAGGGGGCGTCGAGCAGGGCCGCGCGCCGTGCCCTGGCCAGCAACAGCGCGGCGCTGCGCGCCGGCTCGGCTGGCCTGGCCCGCACCAGCGCGAGCCTTGCCGGGTCGACCGGGATGGCACGGGGTCGGGCGCGGACCCGCTTGGCGGCGTCCAGGGCAAGGTTGGCGGCGATCCGCGCCGGACGGCGGTGCAGCGGGTAACCGGCGATCCCAAGCCACAACTCACCGAGGTAGTCGTCGAGGTCGTGCTCGCGGTCGCGGGCTGCGTCGCGCACCGCACGGCCGAGCATCGCCTGCAGCACCACCCGCCAGGCGGTGGGTTCCTCGCGGCGCAGCAGCGCGGCGAGAACGGCGTCGGGGTCGGCACGGATTGCGGCCAGCACCCCGGCCCGGTCGGTCAGCCCGGCCAGCGCCGGCTCCGCCGTCCAGCCGGCGGGGACCGGCAGGCGGGCCAGCTCTGCCCACTCGGAGTTCAGTCGGCCAAGCGTGGGATGAGGCGTCATGCCCCCAGCCTGTGGCCCGGGTGTTGTCGGGAGTGTTGCCCGGCGTCAGGGCGGTGTTGCCGCGACGTTGTCCGGCTCACGGCGGGGTTGCTAACAATTCGGTCACAGCACGGGACGGCAGGCGGTCGAAAACGATATCGGTCGTAGAGTTCGTCGTAGCACCCGGCTCTTGGTGGCCGTCCACACCAACCCTGATCGCCCAGGGGGCTGCTCGGATATCCAGCAGCCCCCTGGTGCCATGTCGGGGACGCGTCGCTCAGCGGGCCCGATAGTTCTCCATCGCCCGGGCCAGGAAGTCGGCAAGCGCCCCGGTCTCGCCGTCGCGTCCGCCCCGCCCGATCTCGAGCACCGGGGGCGCGGGGGCGACCGTGACTCCGGTGAACCGGGCCAGGGGACCGCCCGAGGTCACCAGGTTGTAGAACTCGCGGCCCGGGCCGACCGCCAGGGTGCGGGCCGCGTTGATGTACCAGCCGACCAGCGGCGTCTTCACCCGCTGCCCGCCCAGCAGCGTGGCCTGGAGCGGCTCCGGGGCCAGCCCGCGCGCGGTCGCCTCCGCGACGAAGGCGTC
>JAEYNS010000079.1 GCA_023412435.1 Actinomycetes bacterium
GCATCGACCCGCAGCGGCTCGAGCAGCCGGCGGGCAGGCGGCCGGGTGGCGGCACCCGGCCGGGCGACGGCGAGGATCTGCATGGCGGCTCCCAGGGTGAGCGACCACTGTGCCGCGGGTCGGGGTGGCCCGGACCCGTCTGCGCCGGGATCTGTGGACAACTGGGTGCGGGGCGGTCCCGGGACTAGGGTGGCGTCGTGAGCGAGATGGTGTCGGTTGCCGAGGCCGCCCTGCTGGCCCGCGACCAGCCAGCACAGCCCTGGAAGCAGGCCTTCGTCCTCCTGCTGGACCGGCCGGTCAGCCGGCAGCGTCTGATCGACAGGATCAAGGAGCGGATCGGCTACGCCCCGCGGTTTCGGCAGAAGGTCACCGGCTGGCCGCTGCCGGGCTGGGTCGACGACCCTGACTTCGTGGTGTCCG
This sequence comes from Actinomycetes bacterium, assembly GCA_023412435.1. Taxonomy (GTDB): domain Bacteria; phylum Actinomycetota; class Actinomycetes; order Propionibacteriales; family Propionibacteriaceae; genus Propionicimonas. Next base: position 421 of record JAEYNS010000079.1, read on the forward strand.
GCCACGTCCGCGAGGACACCCTGGAACCGGGCGCCACCCTGCAGGACTGGCTCGCCGCCCGGCTCGGCGCCCCGTTCGACCACGCCCACCCGCTGTGGGAGGCCTGGCTGGTGAACGGCGCGGCCGGCAGCCTGCCCGCGCTGGTCGTGTTCTCCCACCCTGTCCTCGTCGACGGCTACGACAACGTCCACCTGCTGCAGGAGCTGTTCGACGAGCGCCCCGTCCCGATCGCGGCCCCGCAGGACGACTGGCGGCCCAGCCACGCCTCGCCGCCGGGGTGGACCGACCTGCTCTCCCGGCTGGACGATCCCCTGCGTGCCGTGAGGGAGGCCGGCGCCGGGCTCAGCGGCATGCTGGAGAACGCGGTGCGGGGGATGGCGGCCACGGCCCGCCCGCACCACGTCGCAGGTGTCGAGGTCGACCTGGGCACCCTGCGCGCGATCCGGCAGCGGTACGGCAGCACCACCCACGACGTCCTGCTGGCGCTCGCCACGGCGGGCGTGCGCGGCTGGCTGGCCGACCAGGGCGGAGTCCTGGAGGACGTGGTCGCACTGGTGCCGCTGGCCGTCCTCGAGCCCGACGTGCTGGGCTCTGCGATCGGGGCGCGGGTGGCGGCGCAGTGGATGGCGCTGCCGGTCTCGGAGCCCTCACCCGCGGCCCGGCTGGAGGTGATCGGCACCCTGACCCGCGCGCGGCAGGACACCGGGATGTCGGTCCCGGCCGGTGAACTGCGCGACCTGGCGGGCTTCGCCCCGCCCACCCTGCACAGCCTCGCCGCCGGCAGCGTCGCCGCCGGCCGGCCGCATGCCGTCCTGATCAGCAACGCCCCTGGACCGGGCGAGCGCCGCTACCTCGGTGAGGCAGGGGTGAGCGGGGTGTACAGCCTGCTGGCCACCACCGACGACCAGGTGTGCACGGTGTCGATCAGCAGCTACCGCGGTCGGGTCACCATCGGTGTCGCCGCGATCTCCGAGGTGCGGCATTTCGCCAGGGACGTGAGCAACGAACTCGGCGCGCTGCGGGCGGGCGGCTGAGGTGGCCGGTCTGGTCTTCGTCCCCGTCGCGGCGGGGGAGCTGGCAGCCTGGGCCGGCAGCGGCAGCCTGGCGGGGCCGCGCCGCGGGTTCGCGGCCACGCCTGCGATGCTCGCCGCCTTCGGCCTGGCCGAGGGCGAGGACGCGGAGTACACGGCGCTGTGCATCGCAGGGATCGCAGGACTGCTGGCCCACGGCGAACGGCTGGTCGCCGTCGCGGAGGTTCACACCACGCCAGGGGACGACGAGTTCGGCGAGGTGAGCCTCGACGACGTGGCCTGGGCAGCGGTCACGTCGCTGTTCGCCGAGGGCGAGGACACCGCCCCGGCGAGAGCCGCCATCGGCGCGATCGGCCGGCTGGGGCTCGCCGAGGCATGGGAGGCCCCCGAGGTCGAGACACTGCTCGCCGCTACCGATCTGCTGTGGTACGGCCCCGCGGAGTGGGTACTGCTCGGTAGGTGAGCCGGCCGTGCGGGGTCCCGACCGGTGACGCTGCCGCTGCCGGCGCCTACGATGCTGCAATCACAGGGCTCACCTGCGAGGTCAGGAGGACGGCATGCCGCGATCGATCTGGAGGGGCGCGGTCTCGTTCGGGCTGGTGACGATCCCCGTGCGGGTCTACGGCGCCACCGAGACCAAGGACATCAGCTTCCGGCAGGTCCACCCGGCCGACGGCGGCCGGATCCGCTACAAGCGGGTGTGCGAGGTGTGCGGCGAGGAGATCCCGTACGCCGAGATCGCCAAGGGCTACGAGACCTCGGACGGACGGATGGCGATCCTGACCGACGAGGACTTCGCCGACCTGCCCTCGGCGGAGGGCAAGTCGGTCGAGGTGGTCCAGTTCGCCGAGATGGACCAGGTCGACCCGACCTACTTCGAGAAGACGTACGTGATGGAGCCGGACGGTACCGGCACCAAGCCCTACGTGCTGCTCCGGCAGGCGCTGGCCGAGTCGGGCAGGGCCGCCGTGGTGCGGGTGGCGCTGCGTACCCGGGAGTCGCTGGCGCTGATCCGTCCGGTCGGCGAGGTGCTGCTGCTGCACACCATGCTGTGGCCGGACGAGCTGCGCGACCTGTCCTTCGCAGCGCCCTCGGATGACGTGAAGGTGAGCGACGCGGAGGTGGGGATGGCGCGCATGTTCATCGACCAGCTCAGCTCCGACTTCGACCCGACGCAGTTCACCGACACCTACCGCGAGGAGCTGGAGAAGGTCGTCGAGGCGCGGCTGGAGGGGGTCGAGGTGCCCGCCGCGGAGGAGGGTGCCGCCAGGCCCGCCGAGGTGGTCGACCTGGTCGCCGCGCTGCGGGCCTCGGTGGAGGCCGCCAAGAAGCGCCGGGAGGCCGAGGCGAGCTGACCCGCTCCCGCCCTGCACACCGAGCGCTCCCCTGCGCGCCGAGGGCTACCCGCCAGGGGTAGCTCTCGCTGCCAAGGGGTAGCTCTCGGCGACAGCGGTGGCTCCCGGCGGTGGGTCGGGGACGGCCCGGCGGCCCTCGGATCGGCGGTAGTCTCGGGCCCATGGATGCCCTCACCGCTGTTCCGCTGCCCGTCAACGAGCCGGTCCGGGGGTACGCCCCCGGCAGCCCGGAGCGGGCCTCCTTGCGGGCGGCGCTGGAGGCGATGGCCGCAACCCCGGTCGAGCTGAACGCCTGGATCGGTGGCGAGCGCGCGGCGGGCAGCGGGACGGCCAGCCACCAGGTGCGGATGCCGTCGGACCACTCCGTCCTGCTGGGCAGTGTCCGGCAGTCCTCCACCCGGGACGCGGCCGCAGCTGTCGATGCGGCGCTCGCCGCCGGGCCCGACTGGGCGGCGATGGACTTCGACGCCAGGGCGGCGATCTTCCTGCGCGCCGCCGAACTGCTCGCCGGGCCGTGGCGCGACCGCGCCAACGCGGCCACCATGCTCGGCCAGGGCAAGACGGTGCAGCAGGCCGAGATCGATTCGGCTTGCGAGCTGATCGACTTCCTGCGCTTCAACGTCGCCTACGCCAGGGAACTGCACGCCAACCAGCCGATCAGCTCACCCCTGGTCTGGAACCGGATGGACTACCGGCCACTGGACGGGTTCGTCTACGCCATCACGCCGTTCAACTTCACCGCGATCGCCGGCAACCTTCCCACCGCCCCCGCGCTGCTCGGGAACACCGTCGTCTGGAAGCCGGCGCTGACCCAGCAGCGGGCTGCCGACGTCATCGTGTCGGTGCTGGAGGAGGCGGGCCTGCCGGCAGGGGTCATCAACATGCTCCCCGGGCACGGCGCCGAGGTGTCGAAGGTGGTGCTGGCCCATCCCGACCTGGCAGGGATCCACTTCACCGGCTCCACCCGGGTCTTCCAGGGCCTGTGGGGTGAGATCGGGGCGAACATCGCCCGCTACCGCTCCTACCCGCGGATCGTGGGGGAGACCGGCGGCAAGGACTTCCTGGTCGCCCATCCCAGCGCCGACGGCCCTGCGCTGGTGACCGCCCTGCTGCGCGGCGCGTTCGAGTACTCGGGCCAGAAGTGCTCGGCCACCTCGCGGGCCTACCTGCCGCGCAGCCTGTGGAACGCGCTGAAGGACGAGCTGATCGGCCAGACCGAGGCGCTGGCGGTCGGAGACGTCCGCGACTTCGCCAACTTCACCTCGGCGGTGATCGACGAGCGGGCCTACACCAAGCTGTCCGACGCCATCGAGCGGGCCAGGGCGTCCGCCGATTGCGAGATCGTCGCAGGGGGCAGCTACGACAGGGAGGAGGGATGGTACGTCCGGCCCACCCTGATCACCTCCGACAACCCCCACCAGGAGATCTTCACCACCGAGTACTTCGGGCCGGTGCTGGGCATCTACGTGTACGACGACGCCGACTACGTCGACGTGCTCGACCTGGTGGACGCCGCCTCGCCGTACGCCCTCACCGGGTCGGTGATGGCTACCGACCGGGCGGCGATCGAGGTCGCCTCGGCACGGCTGCGCCAAGCGGCGGGGAACTTCTACATCAACGACAAGTCGACCGGCGCCGTGGTGGGCCAGCAGCCGTTCGGTGGCGGGCGGGCGTCGGGTACCAACGACAAGGCCGGCTCGCTGTGGAACCTGATGCGCTGGGTGAGCCCGCGGGTGGTGAAGGAGAACCTGCTGCCGCCGGTCTCGCTGGACTACCCGCACATGGGTCCGGAGGCCTGAGCCTCACCGCCAGCCCTGCGCCACCTTCGCCTGGAGTTCCAGCGCCTCGAGCAGGATCGGCGCAGCCTGCCGCTCCAGCACGGGACCGACCAGGGGGATCGACACCTTGAGGTCGCCCAGGTAGGTCAGCGTCGAGCCGGTCTGGGACGCGGCCAGGGTCACGGTGCCGGTCAGCGCCACCGGCATGCCCTCCACCGAGACCAGGGTCGCGCCGGTGTGGACGCCGTCCACGGCGCTCTCCTGCCACGTCACCTCGTCGGTGACCGTGATGGTCGGACCGGTGAACTTCTCGATCGAGGGATGGTTGCGCATCGTGCGGCGCGCCCCGGTCCGCAGGCCGTCCACCCAGGTGGTGAACTCCAGCGGGTCCGACGCCAGGCACACTGCCTCGAGGAAGCCGGGATCGGTGAGCATCGCGAAGGCGTCCTGCGGTGGTTGGGGGTAATGGTGGGTGGCGCGGATCTCCATGGCAGACCATTGTGGGGCATGCCCGCGTCGGGTTGGGCCACGGCGTGCCCGGCTCGCTAGGCTGGTGGGTACCGGGAGCGTAGTCAGCGAGGACTTACATGACCACAAGTCGGGTTGGGCCCGAATCCGGCGTGGGAGCCGATCCAGCGAACGGACTCGACCCGACGCTCTGGCCGGGGCCGGCAGGGCTGACCGCCGAAGCCTTCACCGCCTTCCAGGACCACTACCTCCACCACGTCCCCGACGAGGAGCTGGCAGGGATCGACGGGCGCGCCCAGCGCGACCTGGTCGCCTCGCACCTCGGCTTCGGCTGGACGCGGCCGTCCGGCCGGCACCTGCTGCGGGTGTTCACCCCGAGCCGGGAGCGCGACGGCTGGGACGCCCGCGGCTCCACAGTGGTGCAACTGGTCACCGAAGACCGTCCGTTCCTCGTCGACAGCCTCAGCATGGTGCTGTCGCGGCAGGGGTGGAGCCTGCGCCGGCTGTTCCACCCGCAGTTGGCGGTCCGCCGCGATCCCGACGGCGGGTTCCTGGGTGTCGGCGCCGGCGCGGAGCGGGCGGTAGCCGAGTCGTGGGTGGCGATGGAGGTCTTCCCGCCGCTCGGGGTGGCCGCCGAGGAGGTGACCGGCGAGCTGCTGGCGGGCCTCACTGCCGCGCTGGACGACGTCAGCCTCGCGGTGGCGGACTGGCGGGCGATGCTGGGCGCCGTCCGGACGGCGGTCAGCCTGCTCGGCGCCGGCCCGCAGCCGGTCGACCGCAACGCGGTGGAGAGTGCCATCGAGTTGCTCCGCTGGCTGGCGGAAGGACACTTCGTCTTCCTCGGCTACCGGGAGTACAGCTACGACCAGGACGGCTTCCACCCGGTTCCCGGCACGGGGCTGGGCATCCTGCGGGGAGACACCGACGAGCCGGACGCCTTCCACGCCGTCCCGGTCGAGGGCCAGCCGGAGGTGCTGGTCGTCACCAAGGACCCCCGCCGCTCCCGGGTACACCGCAACGGCTACCTCGACTACCTCGGCGTCCGGCTGCACGACGAGGCGGGCAGGCCGGTGGGGGAGCGACGCTTCCTCGGGCTGCTGGCGTCCTCGGCCTACGCCGAGTCCGTGCACCACATCCCGGTGCTGGCCGCGAAGGCCGGCCGGGTGCTGGCCCGCAGCGGCTACGAGGCCAACTCCTACGGTGGCCACGCGGTACGGCAGGTGATCAACACCTACCCGCGCGACGAGTTGTTCCAGGCCGACGTCGACGACCTCGTGCCGGTGGTGACCACGCTGGCGGGCCTGCGGGAGCGGCGGGTGGTCAAGGCGTTCGTGCGCCGCGACCGGTACGGAAGGTTCGTGACGGCGCAGGTCTACCTGCCCCGCGACCGCTACAACACCTCGGTGCGGCAACGGATCTCCGAGATCCTCCTCAGCGAGCTGGGCGGTGAGTCGCTGGAGTACACCCTGCACGTCACCGAGTCGCTGCTCACCCGGCTGTTCTTCGTGATCCGGCTCCCCGCGACGCCCACCGGGGCGGGCGAACCCGACGCCGCCCGGATCGCCGAGCGGATCGAGGCCGCCACCCGCACCTGGGAGGACGCCTTCCTGGCCGCCGTGGCGGGGATGCCGAGCGAGGCCCGGGGCGTCGAGTTCTCCGAGGCCTATGAGGAGGCGACGCCGCCACAGGTGGCGGTGGAGGACCTGCGGGTGGCCAACCAGCTCGCCGGTGAGGACGACCTGCGGTTCGCGCTGCGGCAACCGTCCGATCCCGACGACAGCTCGGACGTCCGGTTGACGGTGTTCTCGCTGCAGCCGCTCGAGCTGGCCCGGGTGATGCCGCACCTGAGCGTCCTCGGCGTCGACGTCGTCGACGAACGACCCTACGAGTGGGACCTGCGCGGCCGCCGGGTGCTGCTGTACGACTTCGGGCTGCGGCTGCCCGCCGACGCCCCGGCGCCAGCCGACTGGGACGCCGCTGCCCGGCAGCGGTTCGTCGACGCCTTCGAGGCGTCCTGGAGGGGTCGCAGCGAACCGCGGCTGTTCAACCGGCTGGTGCTAACGGCGGGGTTGACCTGGGAACAGGTCGGCTGGTTGCGGGGGATCTCGCGCTATCTGCTGCAGGCGGGGGTCGGCTTCAGCCAGCAGTACATCGCCGCCGCGCTGCACGCCAACCCGCACCTCGCGGTGGGGCTGGTGGAGGCCTTCGCCACCAAGTTCGACCCCGAGGCATACCCCGACGAGCAGGACAGGGCCGACGCGCTCACGGCCTGCTACCTGCGGCTCGAGGCGGGGATCGACACCGTGGCGAGCCTCGACCACGACCGCATCATCAGGATGTTCCTGGCGGTGATCCGGGCCACCGTGCGGACCAACGCTTTCGCCCGGCCGCAGGCGCTGGCCTACAAGATCCTTCCCAGCGAACTGTCGCTGCTGCCGCAGCCGAGGCCGGCCTTCGAGATCTTCGTCTACTCCCCGCGGGTCCAGGGCGTCCACCTGCGCTTCGGAAAGGTGGCCCGCGGCGGCCTGCGCTGGTCGGACCGCAAGGAGGACTTCCGCACCGAGGTGCTCGGTCTGGTGAAGGCCCAGACCGTCAAGAACACGGTGATCGTGCCGGTCGGCGCCAAGGGGGGCTTCGTCCCCCAGCAACTCCCGGACCCGGCTGTGGACAGGGCGGCCTGGCAGGCCGAGGGCGAGGCCTGCTACCGGATCTTCGTCGACGCCCTGCTGAGCGTCACCGACAACTCCCGCGGCGGGGTGGTGGAGCCGCCCCCGCGCGTGCTGCGCTACGACGGGGACGACCCGTACCTCGTGGTCGCGGCCGACAAGGGCACGGCGTCCTTCTCCGACCTCGCCAACGCGATCTCGCTGGCCCGCGGCTACTGGTTGGGCGACGCCTTCGCCTCCGGCGGGTCCAGCGGCTACGACCACAAGCGGATGGGGATCACGGCCCGCGGCGCCTGGGAGTCGGTGCGGCGCCACTTCCACGAACTCGGCATCGACCCGGCCACCACCGACTTCACGGTGGCGGGAATCGGCGACATGTCGGGGGACGTGTTCGGCAACGGGATGCTCGCCTCCGAGCACATCCGGCTGGTTGCCGCCTTCGACCACCGGCACATCTTCCTCGACCCCGAGCCGGACGCGGCGGTGGGCTACGCCGAGCGGAGGCGGCTGTTCGAGTTGCCCCGCTCCAGCTGGGCCGACTACGACCGCAGCCTGCTGTCGCCGGGCGGCGGGATCCACCCGCGCTCGGCCAAGCGGGTGCCGATCAGCCCGCAGGTCCGCCAGGCGCTCGGGCTGGCCCCCGATGTCGCCCACCTGGTGCCGGGCGACCTGATCAGGGCCATCCTGCAGGCACCCGTCGACCTGCTGTTCAACGGCGGAATCGGCACCTATGTGAAGGGCTCGACGGAAACCAGCGCCGAGGTGGGGGACCGGTCCAACGATGCGATCAGGGTGGATGGCAGCCAGATCCGCGCCCGGTGCGCCGTCGAGGGGGGCAACCTTGGCTGGACGCAGCGCGGCCGGGTCGAGTACGCCGCCACGGGGGGCCGGATCAACACCGACTTCATCGACAACTCCGCCGGCGTCGACACCTCCGACCACGAGGTGAACCTCAAGATCCTGCTGGCCGATGCGCTGGCCGCGGGCCAGTTGCGTCCCGAGGAGCGGAACCCGCTGCTGGCGTCGATGACCGACGAGGTCGCCCAGCTCGTGCTGAGCCACAACATCGACCAGAACCTGGCCCTGTCGAACAGCCAGTCCAGGGCGGCGGAACTGGCCGGCCAGCACGAGGTCTGGATGCGCCGGCTGGAGGAGGCAGGCTTCCTGGACCGGCAGCTGGAGTACCTGCCGGGCAGCGACGAGATGGCCCAGCGGATCGCCGGCGGGACGGGGCTCACCCGCCCCGAGTTGGCTGTCCTGCTCGCCTACACCAAGATCGCCCTCAAGGAGTGGGTGCTGGCCACCCACCTGCCGGAGGACCCCTACCTCGCCGACCGGCTGGTGGCCTACTTCCCCCGCCCGGTGCGGGAGCGGTTCGCCGCGACCATGACCGGCCACGCGCTGGGCCGCGAGATCATCACCACGGTGGCGGTCAACCGGTTCGTGAACTCGCAGGGGATCACCGCCTACCATCGCCTCTCCACCGAGACCGGCGCCGACGTGGCGGACGTGATCCGCGCCCAGCTCGCCGCCCGGGCGATCTACAACGTCGGCAGGTCGGAGGTGCTGCTCGGCAGGATGGGGGAACTGGACGCCCGCCTCGTCACCGAGCTGCGGATGCAGCTGCGCCGGATGGTGGAGCGGGCCACCCGCTGGCTGCTGCACAACCGCAGGGCCCCGCTCGACGTGCGGGCGGTGATCGACGAGTTCGCCGACCCGGTGGCGGCGGTGCGGGCAGGCCTCGGTGAGCGGGTGACCCCCGCCCAACGGCGCGCTGCCGAAGCCTTGCACCTGTCCTGGGTCGAGCGCGGCGCCCCCGAGGCGCTCGCGGCCGAGATGGCCACCGCCACGCTGGCCCACTACGCGATGGGGATCGCCGACATCGCCAGCCGTGTCGGGCTCGAGCCGCTGCTGGTGACCGACGTCTTCTTCACCCTCGGGGCGCGGCTCGGGCTCGACACCCTCGTCAACCGGATCGACGTGCTGCCCCGGCAGGTCCGTTGGGACGCGATGGCGCGGGCGGCGCTGCGCGACGAGGTGCTCGAGGCCCAGGCCGAGTTGACCGCGGCGGTGGTGCGCGACGCCGACCCGGGCGCGGACGCGGAGGCGCTGGTCGAGGCGTGGATGGCCCGCCACCCGGCGCTGCCGGCCAGGATCGACACCCTGCGCGAGGTGTGCGAGGGCGACCCGACCCTGGCCCGGATGAGCGTGGGGCTCGGCGTGGTGCGCGGACTGGTCTGAGC
>JAEYNS010000130.1 GCA_023412435.1 Actinomycetes bacterium
GGTAGGGCGTCTGGTAGCCCGCTGCAGGGGACTGGCCGTACGGGTCGGCGGGGGACGGCGAATAGCCGCCGGTGGGCGGCAGGTTGAGATCTGGGGCGGGGGGGCTGTAGCCGCCCGCTGCGGTCTCCGGCTCGGGGCTGAATGGTGCGGCCGAGGACTGATCCGCAGCAGGGTCGGGGTCGACGGGACGCTCCGGCGGAACAGCGTTGCCGCCGTCCTCGTTCCTGGGCGGCCAGTTCTGGTCAGACATCAGGATTGTCTCCCTCCGGTGTTAGTACTCGGAATCCTAGACATACGGGCGGTCAAACGGCAGGGGTCCCGCGGCCGACCCGGCAGGCGATAATGACCGGGTGTCGTCCACCGCACCCGGCCGGGCCGGCTTCTCCGCCGCCGGCGCGCTGCGCTCCGCTGCCTGGTTCGCGGGCGTGGGTGGGGCGCTGGGAGCAGTGCATGCCCTGACCGGCTGGGGATTGCCGTGTCCGTGGCGAGCGCTCACCGGCACCTTGTGTCCGCTCTGCGGTGGCACCACGATGGCGTCCCGGCTCCTGGTCGGCGACCTCGCCGGTGCGTGGGAGGCCAACCCCTTCGTGCTGGTGCTGCTGGCACTGGCGGGCGTGGCGGTGGTGGCGTGGACCGTCGAGGCGCTCGGCGGGCCGGCCCTCCGTCCCCCGGCACGGGTGCGTTCGGGACCCCTGTGGTGGGCGCTGCTCGCCGGCGCGGCCGCCGCGTTCGCGCTGTGGCGCAACCTCGTCTGATGACGGCAGGAGGCTCGGGGCCCCTCCGCCCAAGCCTCCGCCGGCCCGCATTAACCCCCACCCGCGAGCGTGGCGCCACAATCCCAGCGCAAGGCGTGGACAGCAATCCCCGGATCTGCACCTGACAAGCCAAACCCGGGGTACCTTGTCAGGTGACGGGTCCCCCCCAACCCCGAGGAGGTAGGTATGCCGATCGAGGGCGCGTTCGGTCACGCCAGTCGCGGCCTGCAACTGCTGCTTGAGGCGTACGCCGGGGCGAGGCTCCCGGACTGGTCGGTTTTCGCCAGCACGCTGCGCATGGTCCGCCTCCCCGCGGGTGAGGTCCTCTTCCGGGCCGGCGAAGCACACCCGTACCTGTACCTCGTGCACTCCGGACTGACCAGGGCGCAGGCCACAACCGCCAGCGGTCACACCTCGACGGTGTTCTTCTCCGAGGAGGGAGACATCCTGGCCAGCATGACCTCGCTGGCGCCGCGCTCAGTCCGGCGGGTGTACGAGCGGGGTCTTCACCCCCGGCTCGACGACCTCGAGGTGGCGGTGGCGGGAAGGTCGCTGCACACGATCAGCGCCGTGGAGCCCAGCACGCTGATGCGCGGCGACTACCGGGTGGTGGAGCGGCTGGCGCAGGAGCACCACTCCTGGGCCACCATGGTCGCCGCAATCTCCACCGTCTACGCGATGACCCAGCAGGCGGACGCGATCTGGTCCCGCGACACCCCGGAGGACCGCTACCGCAGCCTGCTCAAGGACCGGCCGAACCTGATCTCCCGACTCACGCAGCGCGACCTGGCGTCCCTGCTGAACGTCACCGAGACGACGATGTCGCGGATCGCCAAGCGGGTGCGGGGGATCTCCGAGGAGGACCTCACCCCGGCCTTCCTGGACCGGCACGACACAATGGCACGGTGACACAGACCGGAGCTGAGAGCCTCTACGACAGGGTCGGGGGCCACGACACCTTCGTCAGGCTGGTGGACGCCTTCTATGCCGGCGTCGCCGAGGACCCGCAGCTGCGGGCGCTGTACCCCGAGGAGGACCTCACCGGGGCGAACCTGCGGCTGCGAATGTTCCTCGAGCAGTACTGGGGCGGTCCCCACGCCTACTCCGAGCAGCGCGGTCACCCGCGGTTGCGGATCCGGCACGCCCCCTACGCCGTCACCCCGACCCAGGCGGCCCGGTGGCTGCGCCACATGAACGCCGCCCTGGAGTCGCTCGACCTTCCCGCCGCAGAGCTGGCGGAGTTCCGCGACTACGTCACCCGCGCGGCGTCCTTCATGGTCAACGCCTTCGAGTAGCCCCGAGGCTCAGGACGCGGTCGTCGGCTCGGCCTGGCCGCCTGCGGTAGGCGGCGTGCTGCCCTCGGGCTGCTGGGGTTCCCCGGTCGGCTCGGTGATCGGCTCGCTGGTCGCCGGTTCGGAGGGCTCGGCCGTGGGCTCCGGCGCCGCGGTCTCCGACGGTGTCGGCGTCGGGGTGGGGCTCGGCGTCGGGGTGGGCGAGGGTGTTCCGCTGGGCTCGGGGGTCGGCTCGGGCGCCGGCGACTGCCGGTCCGGCCGGGTCACCTGCCCGACGGTGGTTCCCGAACCGCCGTCGAGCGAGCGGCCCAGAGCAAGCTCCAGGCCGGTGATCGCCACGAAGGCCAGCGCGAAGATCGCCGCCGCGCCGACCAGCACCCGGCGGCCGACAGCCCGCCAGGTCCTGGCACGGTCGCCACGATCGCGGACCGGGCCCTGGGGGACCGGACCCATCGTGCCCGGGTCGTGATGGTCGACGACCAGGTCGACGCCGTCGCCGGGATCGATCCCCGCCGACGGGTCCGCGCCCCGCACCCGCTGCCAGCCCCGCTTCATGACGGTTCCGACCCGCCGGCTGGTGCGGTCGAGGCCTGCGGTGTAGAGCGTCCCGGCCACCGCGCCCACGATGCTGGCCAGCGAGGCACCGATGATCGTGCCGGCGGTACCGAGGGTGGAGCCGAGGTAGGCGGCGGTGGCGGCGGCCAGCGCGCTGCCGATCAGTTGGGGGAGCGAGAACTGGACCTTCACGGGTTCCCGGGTCTCGGGTTCGCCCTCGCCTGGCGGTCTCGTCGTCTGTTCCATGCTGCTCCGGGAGTCGAGGCTAACCGACCGGCCCAAACCGCCGTCAGGGCAGGACGCCGACCTGTTCGGCGATCAGCCGCGCGATCTGGCGCGCTGCGTCCGGTCGGGCCAGCCGGCTGCTGGCC
>JAEYNS010000349.1 GCA_023412435.1 Actinomycetes bacterium
GCCCCTGCGCGACGATCATGTTGAGCTCGCCCGGGCCGTACTTGCCCAGCCAGTCCTGGGTGAGGGCCAGCGCCTTGGCGGCGTCCCAGTTCGCAGTCTGCTCGGCGACCACATCGATGTTCGGGTAGCCGGCGATGACCTCGTCGAAGCCCTGCTTGCGCAGCAGCTGAGCCGAGGTTCCCAGCGCACCCATCATGTAGGCGATCTTGCCGCCGTCGGTCAGGGTCTCGGCTACCAGCTTCGCCTGCTGACGGCCGAACTCGACATCGTCGGCGCCGACGAAGGTAACGATCTCGGCCGCCTCGTCATCGGCGCGGTTGTTCACTGCGAAGACCGGGATCCCGGCCTCGTTGGCCTTCTTGATCGCGGGGACAATGCCCTTGGCGTCGGACGGCGTCACCAGGATGGCGTCGACGCCCTGAGCGATCAACTGCTGGATGCCGGCGACCTCGGTGCCGATGTCGCCCTTGCCGTCAACGATGGTCAGCTTCACGCCCAGAGCCTCGGCGGTCTCCTGCTGCCCCTTGATGAAGTTGGAGTAGAACGGGACCGACGTGTTCCAGATCATGGAGCCGATCGTGATCTCGGCAGGTGGTGCCTCCGAGCCGCCTGTGGGCTCGGGTGCAGGGGTGGCGGACGGCGTACATGCCGTCAGCACCAGGCCGGCCGCGAGCGTTGCGGCCACCACTGCTCGTCGTGTGCGGTGCCTCATGGGTTCCTCCGATGGTTGGTTGTGGCTTGGGGCGGGGAATCAGGTGGCGCGGCGTCGGCGCTGGAGGGTGTCGATGGTCACGGCGCCGATGATCACGGCGCCGGTGATCGCCGGCTGCCAGTAGGGAGAGATCCCGAACTGGTTGAGGGCGTTGGACACCACGCCCAGCAGGAGCGTGCCCACGACGACGTTGCCGACGCCGCCGGCGCCTCCGGTCAGCGGGACACCTGCGATAGCGACCGCGGCGATCGCGGAGAGCGGCCAGCTGGTGGCGGAGGCAGGCTGGCCGATCGACGGCTGCGCGAGCAGGATCAGGCCGCCGATCGATGCCGTCAGCGCGCCGAGGGTGTAGACGATGACGGTGAGCCGCTTGACCTTGATGCCGGCAAGCCTCGACGCCTCCGGGTTCCCGCCGACGGCGTAGACGCGGCGCCCGAAGACCGAGGTGTTCAGCATCACGGCAACCGCAGCGATCACGACGGCGTAGATCAGCGCGGCGACCGGGATCGGGCCCAGTCGTCCGAGCCCCACGACGGTGAACTCGTCCGGCACCCCGTAGACCGGTGCGGCGTCGGTGAGGACGTACAGCACCCCCGTGACGAGGACCTGGGTGCCGAGGGTGACGACGAACGGATTGATGCCGATCCCGGCGATCAGCGAACCGTTGCCCAGCCCGACGACCAGTCCGACCGCGAGGGCGGCCAGGATGCCTGGGAGGATCCCGAACTGCCCCATTGTCCACGCGGCGAACACCGAGCTGGCCGCGCCCACGGCGCCGACGGAGAGGTCGAAACCCCCGAGCAGGATCATGAGGAGCATCCCGCACGCGACGATCCCGATGATCGACTGCTGCTCGATGATGTTGACCAGGTTCGCAGGGCTGCGGAAGCCGGGAGAGACGATCGCCAGGATCGCGACGAGCGCAACGAAGGTCAGCAGGAGCGCCCGTTTCGAGGCCCAGTGCAGGAGCCGGGTCGTGACCGGCGGTGCAGAGGTGGCGGCGGCCGTCATCAACAGGCTCCTTCTTCACGGTGCGGGTCGGTGAGCGCAAGCTTCTGGATCGCGAGATGGACGGCGCCCAGCGCGGTGGCGCTCGGCTCGAGATCGGAGATCACGACCTCAGGCGGTACGGCGGTGACCGGGCGGACGAGGTCGAGCACGCGAGGGATGAACGGCGCGAGAGCACGCCCCACCGAGCCGTCGAGGATGACGACGGCCGGATCGACGACGGCACTGAGCGTGCTGATACTCACCGCCAACGCCTGGAGCACCGGAGCCAACAGGGTCTTGGCGGCCTCCGAGCCGTTCGCGGCAGCCCGGAACAGGGCGCGCGCATCCGCGTCCTCTCCCAGCTCGTGCACCGCCTCGGGATGATCCGCCAGGTAGGCCGCGACACGGGAAGCGATGGCGGCGCCGGACAGGGTCTGCTCGAGATCGGCAGGGCGGGCGTGCGGATCGACGCCGGGGAGTCCCCCCAACTCCCCCGCGCCGCCGTTGCTGCCCCGCAGGGATCGACCACCGCTGACTATCGCACCGCCCAGCCCTGTACCAACGGCAATGACGGCGTAGTCGGCAATACCGCGGGCGCGCCCGACGAGCCCCTCGGCCAACGCGGCCAGGTTCACGTCGTTCTCAACCCAAACCGGCGCCGGAAGGGGCTCGAGGTGAGCGGCAAGGTCGAAGCCGTCCCAACCCGTGTGGGGGCCGCGGACGGCGTACCCGGTGGCAGGGTCGATCACAGCGGGGATCCCGATGCCGAAGCCTGCGATCGTCGCGTCCTGTGCCTGGGCAACGATGGTCAACTCGCGGGTCGCCCGGATCAGCGCACCCTCTGCGCTGCCGGCTTCGGCCACCGCGAACTGCCGTTCGACAAGCGGTCGGCCCGTCGGCGTCGCCAGCACGCCGAGGCACTTGGTGCCTCCGAGGTCGATGCCGGCGACAACGTGCTGCGGGAAGGTCATGCAGGTTCCTCTGTAGAGCTCTTTCACTAGACTCTAGTTTCACTTCGCAATCAAATACAAGATCTTCCTCGGTGAGCGCGGTCCTGCAACCGCGGCCATCTGGTCAAGAGGACCACCGCTGCCCTATCTTTGTTACCGAAATGCAATCAAACGCGGGAGGTTGCAGCCTTGGTCAACGGCCTGAAGGAGATCCACCGCGGCGCCATCCTGAGCGAGTTGCTCCGCCGCCGGCCAGTCAGCAGGCGCGACATCGCGCTGGGAACGGGGATTTCGCCCGCGACCGTGAGCCGGGTCATCGAGCAGCTGATTGCCGAGGGCATCGTGCGGGAGGAGCGCGAACTCCGCGTCGAGACCAGAGGACGGCGAGCCGTGCTTCTGGACGTTGTCGCGGAACGGAGTCATGTCGTCGGGGTGGACCTCGGCGCCACCAACACCCGGATCGTCCTGGCTGATCTGTCCGGCCGTCCGCTGGTGGCGACGCGCTTCCCCACCAGACGAGACGCGCCCGCGGGGGAGCTCGCCGACTGGCTCGCGCACGAGATCAGGACGACCGCCCGCGCGGTCTGGCCGTCGGTAGCTAGTGTCTGCATCGGAGTCCCCGGCGCGGTTCGCACCTCCGGCGGCCAGATCTCCAACGCTCCCAACCTCTCCCAGGTCGAGGAACCCGTGTTCCTGTCGCGCCTGCGGGATCGGTTGGGCAAGCCACTGCTTCTCGACAACGACGCGAACTACGCCCTCTTGGGCGAACTGCACTTCGGCGCGGCGCACCAGGCCACCACCGCCGCGATGCTCACGATCGGAACGGGCCTCGGCGTCGGCCTGGCGATCGACCGGCAGGTACTGCGCGGCGAGCACGGCCTGGTCGGGGAGTTTGGCCAACTGCCGGTGGGCCCCTTCGGCGCCCGCCTGGAGCACATGGTTACCGGCCCGGGCATCCTGCGACGAGCCAGGGAGGCAGGAGTCGACCTGGCCGATCCTGCGGACCTGTTCCTTCTCGACCCGCCGCCCCAGGTAGCCCATCTGCGGGCTCAGTTCGACCAAGCGATGCTCATTGTTCTGACCGCCGCGACGGTCTCCTGCGAGCCGCAGCTCATCATCCTCGGGGGACGCGTGGGACAGGCGCTGATCGCCGACACCGACCGATATCGACAAGGTCTGCTCGCCACCCTGCGAGTGGCGCCAGAAATCTCCGGCGCGACTCTCGGCGACTTCTCCGGAGCCGCCGGCGCGGTCGTGGACGGCCTCCAGCGTGCCTATCACGAACTCGGCGTGGCTGCCGACAGCCTCGGGGATCTGCCCGCCGCCGGCGCACTCAGTCTGACCGCGACAGAAGCCGTGATGTCGGGTCGCTGAGCGTTCCCTCCATCCGGGACAAGTCAGAGTGGCGCACAACCGGTGGGCCACAACCGGGTGGGCCCACTGGAAATCGAACCCAGAACCCGCGGACGTTCAGCCAACTACATCCGGACGACGCCCACCGAGCATCTGGACGGAATCCGTCGCGACCGCCGAACGAAGACCTGAGGCGGGACTAGGTCGGCTGCCAGATTCGCAGGGGAACCAACTCGGCTGCATTCTCGAAGTCGCGATCCGTGGTCAGCAGTTCCAGGTCGTTCCCGATGGCGAGTTGGGCGAGCAGCGCGTCCACCGAGCCGAGCTGGACGCCCGCCTGACGGCATGTGTTCGCCAACCGGGCAGCCTCGATGTAGTCGTCGCGGGTCGGCTCGATCAGCTCCAGCGGAGCCAGGTCGCTCAGGATGCGTTCCTGCGCGACTGGCGGAATGAAGCCGCGAAGCAATTCCAGCAGCACCATGCCGGCGATAGCGACCAACTCACCGCCCACGAGCGCCGCTCGCAGGACAGTCACCTGCGGAATGTTCGGCGGCGCGTCCCGCCGGTAAGCCAGCGACCAGACGCTGGTGTCGACCAGAAGCCGGCTCACTCGGCCGGCACCACACCAAGGTCACGGCTGCGTCGGTCGGCCTTGTAGTCGTATCCCTCGTCCCAATCGAGGGTGCCGAATGACTCGACGATCCGCGCCTGCTCGCGTCGTGCGATGAACTCGCGCAGCGCGATTGTCACGGCCTCTTTCTTGGTACGCACCCCACTCACGGACAGCGCGTGGTCGAGCAGCTCAGGGTCGATCGCCAGATTGGTAGCCATGTGCGCCTCCTTACACATGAGTCTACACATGTGGCACGAGTCTCGTTTGACTGCTGGTGGGCCCACTGGGAATCGAACCCAGAACCCGCGGATTAAAAGTCCGCTGCTCTGCCGATTGAGCTATAGGCCCCGCCCGCCGATCGTACCGGGGGCGCTGGACGGCGTGCACACTGGAGGGGTGGACGCGGGCACCTGGGGGATCGTCGCCGTCCTGGTCATCGGAACCGCCGTTGTGATCTACGGCTGGTGGTCCGACCGGGCGGCTGCCCGGCGCGAGGCCGAGGAACTGCGCCGCCCGCCCGACCGGGACATCCCGCGGTTCCACCCGGAGGAGGTCCGGCCTCACTACCTGAGCGAGCTGGAGGCGGTGACCCGTCCCGAAGGCGCGCCCCCGGCGATCCTCGGCGTCGACGCCCGCCACCTGCTCACCGAGCGGCTGAACGGCGCACCGAGCTTCCCCGCCGGCTGGCCGAACCGCGGGTTCATCACCGACCCCGGCACCGGCTGGTGCGTCCTGGAGTCGCCGCTCGTCCTGGTCTGCGCCGACGAGGTGACCACGATGCGCGAACTTCTGCCAGCCGTACGGGCGGCGAAGGCCGCCGACCGTCCGCTGGTCGTGGTTGCTCCCGAGGTCTCCGGCGACATCCTCGCGACGCTGCGAGCCAACCTGGTCCAGCAGACCTTTCCAGCCTTGGCAGTGGAGCTCGGCGACCCGGGGCTGCGCCGCTCTCTGTGCTCCCTCACCGGGGGCGCCCTGGCGACGGGCCAGGACCTCCGTGCGGGCTACCTCCCGAAGACAACCCTGGGCGAGTGCGAGACCTGGGTGAGTGACGAGGACACGTCGTGGGTGCTGCTACCGGTCAGCCAAGGTCTCAACTAGCGCTGGAGGCTTTGGGCCGCGACTCTCAACCACTGCTGAAGGTGACTTCGGGGCCAGGCCGGGACCCTGGTTGAACGTCATTCAGGCGTAGCCGAGCTCGTCGAGTTCGTGGTCATCGATGCCGAAGAAATGGGCCACCTCGTGCCACACCGTGATCCGCACCTCCTCGACCACCTCATGCTCGTCGCGGCAGTACCGCAGCAGCGGACCACGGAAGATCAGGATTCGGTCCGGCAGCACCGCGCCGTAGTGTGAATCCCGCTGCGACAAGGGGATTCCATCGTAGTAGCCGAACAGTTCCGGGTCGGAAGGGTCGGGTTCGTCCTCGATCAGGACGACGCAGTTCTCGACCAGATCCCTGAACCTCGCAGGGATCTGCTCGATCGCCTCGGCCACCAGTTCCTCGAACCGCGCCGGGTCCATCACCACCGCCATGAGCCCACCCTAGGCCCGCCCGCAACCGGGAAATCACAGATGTGTAGTTCGCCAGGCCCCGGCCACGACCTTCGCTCAAGGCCATGACCGCGGTGCGACCCGCTGCCTAGAGTCTCGACCACTGAGGCCTCAGGGACAGGTGTGACGCATGAGTCGCACGTGACTTCGGCATCACGGGGAAGACCTCTCCCTGAGCCTCACCCCTGACCCTGACTGACTTCCCCCGAGGAAGGGACCACGGATGAGCAAGGCACGGATCGCGATCGTCTGGATCGTGACGACGGCGCTGCTGGGTGCCGCCGGCATCACGACGGCGGCCGTCGCCGGCGCTGCACCCACCCTGTACGCGGCGAACGCCGAGGTCCACGTCCGGACCGGCCCCTCCACCTCCGACACGATCCTCACCACCTTGACGAAGGGTCAGGTCGTCGAGGCGGACGGCACGGCGGCCAACGGCTGGCAGCCGATCAGCTTCGAGGCCCGCAGGGCCTACGTGTACGCGCAGTACGTGACGCTCACCAAGAGCA
>JAEYNS010000352.1 GCA_023412435.1 Actinomycetes bacterium
TCAAGGCGTTCAACGCCGACCTGGTCGCCGCCGTCGAGGACGGGGCTGTCGACGAGGCGCTGGTCGACCGGGCGCTGCGGCGGGTGCTGCTGCAGAAGGCGCAGTTCGGGATGCTCGATCCCGACTACTCCCCGATGCCGCCCGCGCTGGCCGCCGCCGACCTCGGCAACCTCGAGGCGCTGCGCGGCAGCATCGACCTCGATTCCGCGGCCAACCGTGCCGTGGCCCGCCGGATCGCCGAGGAGGCGGTCGTCCTGGTCCGCAACGACGGCGTGCTGCCCCTGGCGGCACCCCGCCGGATCGCGCTGATCGGCCCGAACGCCGACGACCCGTACGCCGTGCTCGGCTGCTACTCGTTCCCGTCGCACGTCGGCGTCCGCTACCCGGAGCTGCCGATCGGGCTCTCGCTGCCCACCCTCAAGGAGGCGCTCGCCGCCGAGTTCCCCGACGCCGTGATCGATCACGTCCGTGGTACCTCCGTGGACGGCGGCGAGACCGACGAGATCGAGGACGCGGTGGCCGCGGCGCGGGCTGCGGAGGTCGTCGTACTCGCACTCGGCGACAGGGCGGCGCTGTTCGGGCGAGGCACTTCGGGCGAGGGCTGCGACGCCGACACGCTGGCTCTGCCGGGTGCGCAGCAGCAGCTGCTCGACGCGGTGATCGCGTCCGGGACGCCGGTGGTGGTGACCCTCCTGGCCGGGCGTCCGTACGCTCTCGGGGAGGCGCCCGACACCGCCGGTGCGATCCTTGAGGCCTTCTTCCTCGGCGAGGAGGGAACCTCCGCCCTGGCGGGCGTGCTCAGCGGCCGGGTGAACCCGAGCGGCCGGCTGCCGGTGTCGATCCCCGCGCAGGCCGGCGCCCAGCCCGCCACCTACCTGGCGGCCCCGCTGGCCCGGCGCAACACCGTGTCGAACATCGATCCCACCCCCGCCTTCCCGTTCGGGCACGGCCTGGGCTACGCGCCGTTCGAGTGGACCGACCCGCAGGCGTCGGTGGAGTCGGTGGACACCGATCAGACCATCACGGTGTCCATCCGGGTCGCCAACGTCGGGGAGCGCGACGGCGTCGAGGTGGTGCAGCTGTACCTTCACGACCCCTACGCCAGCGTGGTGCGCCCGACGCAGCGGCTGATCGGCTTCGCCCGGGTGCCGCTGGCGGCAGGGGCGGCGGCACGGGTGAGTTTCGAGGTGCATCCCGATCTGACCAGCTTCACCGGCCGCGACGGCCGCCGGATCGTCGAGCCCGGCGCCATCGAACTCGGCTTCGGGTGGTCGAGCGGCGAGATCGTCGAGGCGGTCCCCGTGCTGCTCACCGGCCCGGTGCGGGTGGTCGATCACACCCGGCGGCTCCACCCCCGGGTGGAGGTCACTGCGGTCTGACTCGGCTCAGCGCAGTGGGGGCGCTGTGCTCTCGCGCACCACGAGGTGGGTGGCGAGATCGAGTCGGGGGGTGCTGGAGGGGCGCTGCCGGGCCATCTGGATCACGATCCGGGTGGCCTCGGCGCCCATCCGGCGCAGCGGTTGGTGGACGGTGGTGAGCCGGGGGCTCACCCACTCGGACACCTTGATGTCGTCGTAGCCGACGATCGAGAGCTCCTCGGGGATCCGCAGGCCGAGGCTGCGCGCCGCCTCGTAGACGCCCAGGGCCTGCAGGTCGCTGCCCGCAAAGATCGCGGTGGGCGGCTCGGGCATCGTGAGGAGCTCGTGGGCGCGGGATCGCCCGCCGTCGACGTGGAAGTCGCCGAACCGGATCCACTCCGGCCGGATCGTCAAGCCGGCGGCGTTCATCGCGGTCCGGTACCCGTCCACCCTGGCCAGCGAGCACATCATGTCCTCCGGCCCGGTGATCGCGGCGATCCTGCGGTGCCCGAGTTCGATCAGGTGGCGGGTCGCCTGCAGGCCGCCGGACCAGTTCGCCGACCCGACCGAGGGCACCTCGGGGGACGGGTCGCCGGCCGGGTCGATGATGATGAACGGGATGGAACGCGACTCCAGCTGGGCCCGGTAGCTCGCCGCGAGGTCGGAGAAGACCAGGACGATGCCCACCGGGCGGCGACGCATCACCCCCTCGATCCAGTCCGGGTCGGGGGCGTGCCGGGTACCGCTGGCGGTCAGCACCACGGAGAGGCCGTGGTTCTGCGCCACCCGCTCGACGCCGGCGATGATCTCCATCGACCAGACGTCCTGCAGCTCGTGGAAGACCAGTTCGATCAGTTCCCCGCGGGAACGCCCGCCTCCTGACCGTCGCTCGTAGCCGCGCTCGGCGAGCAGTCCTTCCACCCGCTCACGGGTAGCAGCCGACACGTCGGGGCGGCCGTTGAGGACCTTGGAGATGGTGGCCAGCGAGACGCCCGCCTCGGCGGCGACGCTCGCCAGCGTCACGCGCTCTGCGTTGGCGATGGATTTCGACACGCCCCAGATCATAGTGTCGAAACTATCGAGCTGGTTTCGACAACCTATTGTCTCAATCCGGTCTCGATCGGCGAGGACGTTGGGGAACGTTATCGACAACGTTTTCCAGCCCGGTAGGCTGCGACTGTGGAGACTCCCCGTCGGGTGACGATCACGGACGTGGCGCGCGCTGCGGGCGTCTCTGTCGCGACCGTTTCCAAAGTGATCAACGACCGCTACGGCGTGGCGCGACCGACCGCGGAACGGGTCCGCGAGGTGATCCGCAACCTCGGCTACGAATCCAGCCTCGTGGCGCGCAGCCTCCGCTCCCACCGCACCGGCGTGATCGGGATCCTGCTCGCCGAGTTCGAACCCTTCAGCACCGAACTCCTGAAGGGCCTGTCGGCGGCCGCGCAGGACAGCGGCTACCAGCTCCTCGCCTACTCCGGCGGCGGTAGCCCCGACTCCCACATCGGCTGGGAGCGCCGCTCGCTGTCCCGGCTCAGCGGCACCCTGATCGACGGAGCGATCCTCGTCACTCCCACCACGGTGGACGACGGCTACCGGATCCCCGTCGTCGCCATCGATCCCCACACCGGTCCCAGCGAGCTGCCGACCGTCGACTCCAACAACCTGGCGGGCGCGGATGCCGCCGTCCAGCACCTGCTCGACCTCGGCCACCGCCGGATCGGCTTCCTCGGCGGCAGGGACGACCTCGAGTCGGCCAGGCGACGCGAGGAGGGCTACCGCCGCACCATGACCGCTGCCGGGCTCGGGGTGGACGCCGCCCTGATGCGCAACGGCGGCTTCCGGAGCGAGACCAGCGACGCGCCGGCACGCGAACTGCTCAGCCAGCCCGACCGCCCGACCTCGATCTTCGCCGCCAACGACCTGATGGCGATCCAGACTGTGCACGTCGCCCAGTCGCTCGGCCTGCGGGTGCCGGAGGACCTCTCGGTGGTCGGGTTCGACAACATCCCCGAGTCGGCCATGGCGACCCCGGCCCTCACCACCATCGCGCAGCCGCTCCGGTCGATCGGTCAGACCGCCATGCAGCTGCTGCTGGCCCTGTTGCGCGGCGAGGAGGTCCCGGCTCGCCACGTGCAGCTCGCCACCGAGTTGGTCGTGCGGGCCTCGACCGCGCCGCCGGCCGAATAGGCCCGGGACCTGGCCCGGGCGGCAATTGCACGCCCACCCCACGGATCGCCGGCTCGCTATCGTGTGGCCCACACCAGTCGTCGGCAGGAGGCCCGCATGCAGGCTGACCGGGGCCACGGCTCCCCGTGGGTGCGCCTGCTCGCGGCAGTGGCTGTGGCCTGCTACCTCGCGCAGCTGGCCTGGCTCGCCACCACTGCCGTCCGCCCCGGGTTGCGGGACGGCGCGCCCGGCTGGGCAGCCGCGCTGACCGAGCCGGGGTCACTGCCCGCGATGACCCTCACGGTGGCGCTGGCGGTCGCCGGCCTCGTCCTCGTGCTCGCCGCCGCCCCGAGCCGCACCAGCGGCCGAAGGATCCCGCTGCTGGTGTCGGTCTGGACGGCCGCGTCCGCCGCCCCGCTCGCCTTCCTCGGCTACCTGCCGTGCCCGGTGGACGGCCCCCCGGTCTGGGAGGCGATCAACTCCACGCTCTCGCTGTTCTTCGGCAGCTTCGAGCGGCCGTTCGGACCCGCGGGGGCCTGTTCCTACCCCACTCCGCTGGCCATGCACGTCGCCCGCGGCTTCGCCCTGGTGGCGACGGCCTCCGGTGCCACGTCGGTGCTGCTGACCGTCTCCCGAGCCCAGCTCGACCGGCTCTCGGTCTACCGGGCCCGCTCGCTCACCGTGGTGGTCGGGCTGGACGGGCCGTCCTGGGAGCTGGTCGAGCACCTCGCCCCGCAGCGGGCTGCGGCGCACCGTACCGTCCTGCTCACCACCGAGGTAGAGCCTGCGGTGGTCGAGCGGGCACGGGCGGCGCGGCTGCTGGTCGTGCGGACCGACCCCGACGACCTGCTCGGTGTCCAGGAGGGGGTCAGGCCGTCGCGGGTCGGCCGGGTCTACCTGCTGTCGGGTGACGACGCCCTGAATCGCGCCAGGGCGGCCCGGCTGCGCGACCTCCTCGTCGCCGGCGAGCGTCCGGCGGACGCTGCCCCGTTGGCGGTGGTAGCCCGGATCGACGATCCCTGGCACGCCGACGAGTGGCGCAAGAGCCTGGTGGGCGATCCCCTGATCGCGGCCGACGCGGTAGGGCTCTACGAGGCCACGTCCGCTGCGCTCGTCACGGCCCTGCGCCGCCAGCCGCTGGCGAGTCTCGTGATCGTCGGGGACGGACCGTTGACCCTCGCGCTGTGCGCGGAGCTGTCGCAACTGGGACGGGAGTTGCAGTTCCTGGGTGAAGCCGGCGCGCTCCCCGCCGTCACCGTGCTGTGCCGGCGGGCCGGCGAACTGGTGGAGGACCACAGCGTGCTGCAGCGCAGGTTCGCCTCGGATCCGCTGGCGGTCACGGCGGTGGACGCCGAGCCGACCCAGGCCGCCGTCCTCGATCGCCTGGCGGACGCCCCCGACTCCGCGGTGGTGATCACCCAGCGGGACACCCGCCTCGGCACCCAGCTGGGGATCCGGCTGCCCGAGCTGCGGGTCTTCGAGTTGGGCGCGGGCAGTGACGTGGCCACTCCCGATGTCACCACCGTCGGCTCGCTCGTCCTGTTCGGGTTGTCGCTCGCCTCGCCGGACGGTGGGGAGGACGCCTGGGAGAGGGCGGCGCGCCTGATCCACGAACGCTACCGGCGGCGCTACCCCCAGGCCCGGCTCGCCGTGCCGTGGGAGGAGTTGCCCGAGTTCTACCGCCAGTCCAACCGGCGCCAGCTGGGAGTGGTCCGGCGCGGCATGGTCGCGCTGGGCAGGACGTGGAGCCCAACGGCGCCGGAGCCGACAGGGTTCGACCAGGGGCGGCTCGAGACCGGCGGTGCCGAGCTGGTCATCGAGGAGGGCTTGGCACTGTTCGGTCTGACCACCGACGAGCTGGCCGAGCTCGCCGAGCTGGAGCACCAGTCCTGGGTGCGGCACTACCGCGCCGCCGGCTGGGAGCTCGGGGCGACCCGGGACGACGCCGGACGGCGCCACCCCGACCTGCTCGCCTGGCCCGACCTGCCGGCTGCCCGACGCCGTAGTGCCATGGCCGGTGTCGTGGACACCCTGCTTCAGCTGCGCGCGCTCGGCCACAGGGCCGTCCGGCTGCCCCGAAGCGATGTCTGGCAACGGTTCGAGCGCGTCGGCACGGTGACGGCCCGACAGCTCGACGAGAGGCACGTCTGGCACGCCCCCACCGGCGAGGAGCTGACCGGGCGGCCCGGCGACTGGCTGGTGACCGATGCCGGCGGCCGCCAGCGGACGGTCACCGACGCCAGCTTCCACCTCACCCACCGTCACCTGGACGGCGACCAGTGGGAGCGCACCGCCGTCGTCGAGGCCAGGGCCGTGCGGCCGGGCGAGGTGGTGCACACCCAGGAGGGCAGCACCACCGCCGGCGCCGGCGGCTGGGTGGTCAGGGACACCGACCGGAACAGCTGGATCGTGCCGGAGGAGCAGTTCCGCGCCGGCTACCGTCCTGTCGAGTGAGGCTCAGTCCTGCCAGCGCGTCAGCGTGACCGAGAACTCGCCGGTGTTGTCCTCGAGGACGCCGTCGTTGACCTGCAGCGCCAGCACCCCGTCCGTCGGGCAGCGGAGCGTGGCGGAACTGCCCAGCAGGAACGGCTCCCCCTCCCCCACCCTGCCCAGCAGGGCGCGGTGGGCCGCGGTTCGCAGCGCGGCACCCGGCACTATCGCTCCGTCCCGCAGGCGCACCCCGTCCGGTCCGCCGCGGGTGGTCGGTGAGGCGTCCACCGCGCCGGCGATGCCTGTGGCGCTCACCCGGAACTGCTGGCCGGCAGTGCAGGCGAATCCCGAGTCCACCCATGACTCGGTGGCCGGCACGATCAGGGTGAGGGTCCCCAGGTCATCGGCGGAGAGGTCGTCGCGGGAGCTGAGCTCGACGGTCAGCGACCCGCTCGGATCGGTGTCCGCGAGGCTGTTGGTGCCGAGCATCAGCTCGCCGTCACCGGGACAGACCAGCGTGAGGGTGTCGCCGACGAAGAACCAGTCCGCGTCCACCCGACCCAGCAGTGCCTCCAGCGGGGCCCTGCGCACCGGCGCCGCTTCGTCGAACCAGCCCGCCGCGCCGTCGGGACCCGCGGTACGCCCGTCGACGGACAGCTCTCCCGACGCGGTCAGCGACAGCACGCGCCCCGCCGTGCAGGCCACCCCGGTGGGCGTCACAGGGCTGTCGACGATCACCGTCGCGCCGATCGGCTCCGGGCCGGTTGGCGACGGCAGGAGGGTCAGCGACGGGGACACCGTGGGGACGGGGTTCTGCGGGGCATTCCCGAGCAGCAGCCAGGCGGCGATGCCCGCCCCGACCGCCAGGACGGCGACGCCGCCCACGACCAGCGGCAGGCGATTTCGGGACGTCGAGGAGGGCGCGACCTGGGGCGGCGCGAGGACCACCGGCTCCAGGGGTGGGGGTGGGGGTGGCGGCGGAGGTGGCGGAGGTGGCGGCCGGGGTGGCTCGGGTTCCTCCACCACAGGTTCGGGCAGAGGCGGTGGGAGCGGCGGTGGGA
>JAEYNS010000014.1 GCA_023412435.1 Actinomycetes bacterium
GCTGAGGGCGTCACCTACAAGGTCGGCTCGGGCGGCATGATCGACGGGCTCGACGAGGCGGTCACCGGCCTGACGGCGGGGGAGTCCGCCGAGTTCGCGTCCACCCTCGTCGGTGGCCCGCTGGAGGGCGAGCCCGCCGACATCAAGGTCACCGTCACCAAGGTCAGCGAGCAGGAGCTCCCCGAGGTCGACGACGAGTTCGCCCAGCTCGTGTCCGAGTTCGACACCGTCGAGGAGATGCGGACGGACCTGGCGAACTCGATCACCGAGCTGGCCCGGCTCGAGCAGGCCTCGCGCGGCCGCGACAAGGTGCTCGAGGCCCTGGTCGAGCAGGTGGAGCTGGAGCTGCCCGAGCGGCTGCTCACCACCGAGATCGAGGCCCGCAAGGAGCAGATCAACGAGCAGCTGAAGCGCGCAGGCCTCACCCTCGAGCGCTACCTGGCCCAGGCCGAGGACGAGGTGAAGACCCCGGAGGAGTTCTGGGCCGAGCTGGAGTCGTCCACCGAGAAGGGGCTCAAGGCCCAGCTCGTGCTCGACAAGGTGGCCGACGACTCCGAGGTCGGCATCGAGCAGGCCGACCTGTCGGAACTGCTGGTGCGCAAGGCCGCCCAGGCGGGCACCTCGCCCGAGCAGGAGGCCCAGCACATGATGGAGCACAACCACACCGGCGCCTGGATGCAGGAGATCCGCCGCAACAAGGCGCTCGCGCTGATCGTCGCCGAGGCGACCGTCACCGACGCCGACGGGAACCCCGTGGACGTCTCCGGCGCCCCGGAGACCTCCGTCGAGGAGTGACCTCGACGCTCAGGGCCGTCCTGCGGGGCGGCCCTGAGCCATGTCGGGACGGGCGTCGCCGGGAGGCTGCGCCGTCAGCGAACAGGGCGGGGGACTACCCGATTTCGTCCCTTCCACCGGGTAGGTTCGCTCACGTGACTGATTACCCCTTCACCCGCGGCCTGTCGATGGCCGCCGGCGTCAGCCCGGCCGGGATGGCCGACTCGGTCTACCAGTCCCTGCTGGCCAACCGGATCATCTTCCTCGGTTCCGAGGTTCGCGACGAGAACGCCAACGCGATCTGCGCGCAGATGCTGCTGCTGAACGCGGAAGACCCGCACAAGGACATCTACCTGTACATCAACAGCCCCGGCGGCTCGGTCGACTCGGGGATGGCGATCTTCGACACCATGCAGTGGATCTCCAACGACGTCGCGACCGTCGCGATGGGGCTGGCGGCGTCCATGGGCCAGTTCCTGCTGAGCGCGGGGACGAAGGGCAAGCGGTTCGCGCTGCCGCACAGCCGGATCATGATGCACCAGCCGTCCGGCGGCCTGGGCGGCACCGCGTCCGACATCCGGATCCAGGCCGAGCAGTCGCTCCACATCAAGCGGACGATGTCGCACCTGATCGCCGAGCACACCGGCCAGAGCGTCGAGCAGATCGAGGCCGACTCCGATCGTGACCGCTGGTTCACCGCCGAGCAGGCGCTGGACTACGGCTTCATCGACCACGTCTTCGAGCGTGCGGCCCAGATCCCGTCCCCCGCCCCGAACCAGTGAAAGGGGTCGCCATGACGACGCCCGTTCTGCCCGGCGGACTGGCTCCGGCCGGCCCCTCGATGGACTACTACATCCCGCAGTGGGAGGAGCGGACGTCCTACGGCGTGCGCCGGGTCGATCCGTACACGAAGCTGTTCGAGGACCGGATCATCTTCCTCGGCACCCCGATCAGCGACGACATCGCCAATGCCGTGATGGCCCAGCTGCTCTGCCTGCAGTCGCTCGACCCTGAGCGCCAGATCAGCATCTACATCAACAGCCCCGGCGGCTCGTTCACCGCCCTCACCGCGATCTACGACACGATGCGCTACATCAAGCCGGACGTGCAGACCGTGTGCCTGGGCCAGGCCGCCTCGGCGGCCGCCGTGCTGCTGGCCGCAGGCACCAAGGGCAAGCGGCTCGCGCTGCCGAACAGCCGGATCCTGATCCACCAGCCGGCCACCGAGGGCGGCTACGGGCAGTCCTCCGACCTGGAGATCCAGGCCAGGGAGATCCTGCGGATCCGGTCGCTGATGGAGAACATGCTGGCCACCGACACCGGTCAGAGCGTCGAGAAGATCAGCAAGGACATCGAGCGCGACAAGTACCTGACCGCCGAGGAGGCCGTCGAGTACGGCATCGTCGACGACATCCTGACGTCACTGAAAGACCTGCCCCAGTGACTCACCGGGGCGCGGGTGCCTTAGCATCCGCCCCTGGTGCGGCTAGGGTGGACGACGAACCAAGGGGGTTGACCAGTGGCACGGATAGGTGAGACCTCGGACCTGCTGAAGTGCTCGTTCTGCGGAAAGAGCCAGAAGCAGGTCAAGAAGCTGATCGCCGGCCCCGGCGTCTACATCTGCGACGAGTGCATCGACCTGTGCAACGAGATCATCGAGGAGGAGTTCTCCGAGACCCCCGAGGTGGGCCCGCTCGACGAGCTGCCCAAGCCCAAGGAGATCAGGACCTTCCTCGACTCGTACGTGATCGGCCAGGAGACCGCCAAGAAGGCGCTCTCGGTCGCCGTCTACAACCACTACAAGCGGGTCCAGGCCCAGGCCGCCGCCTCGCCGGCGAGGCGGGTGGCCGCCGATGACGAACTCGTCGAGCTCGGCAAGTCCAACATCCTGCTGATCGGCCCCACCGGGTGCGGCAAGACCTACCTCGCCCAGACCCTCGCCCGGATGCTCAACGTCCCGTTCGCCATGGCGGACGCGACCGCCCTCACCGAGGCCGGCTACGTCGGCGAGGACGTCGAGAACATCCTGCTGAAGCTGATCCAGGCCGCCGACTACGACGTGAAGAAGGCCGAGACCGGCATCATCTACATCGACGAGATCGACAAGGTGGCCCGCAAGAGCGAGAACCCCTCGATCACCCGCGACGTGTCCGGCGAGGGAGTGCAGCAGGCGCTGTTGAAGATCCTCGAGGGCACCACCGCCTCGGTGCCCCCGCAGGGCGGTCGCAAGCACCCGCACCAGGAGTTCATCCAGATCGACACCACCAACATCCTCTTCGTGGT
>JAEYNS010000015.1 GCA_023412435.1 Actinomycetes bacterium
CGCCGGCGGGGCGCTCGGCGAGTCCGGGTACCACGACGACGCCGCGCCGCAGGACAGCTTCGGCCCGGACAAGCCGCTGGCCGAGACCGGCATGCTGGTGCACGTCGCGGCGAGGGTGGACGACCCGCAGGTGAGCGAGCGGGTGGCAGCCCTCGCCGCCCGGATCACCGGGCACGCCCGCTCCGACCGCACGGCGGTGGCCGTGGCGCTGTACCCGACCATCGCCTGGCAGCTCGCGATGCCCTACATCCTCGTGCGCGGGCTGGGCACGCCGGACCCCCGGCTCGACAGGTTGCTGGAGCTGAGCACCACTGCCTCGTCAGCCGAGGGCAGGGAGGTTCCGCCGCACCGCACCCTCGAGCGCCGCTGGCTGCGCGCGGTCTGGCGCGGCGAGGCCGGCATGGACGCGGACAGCACCGTTGCGGCGTCGGTGCTGGCGCACCCTGTCGACCTGCTGCTCGGCGCGCGGGACGACGCGTACGCCTTCACCCACGCCCTGATGTACCTGTCGGGGTTCGGTGCCTGGCCGCCGGCGCTCCCCCGTCCCCGCGAGGAGGTGGTGGCCGAGGCTTCGGGGTTGCTCGCCAGGGCGCTGGTCGCCGAGGACTACGACCTGGCCGCCGAGGTGCTGATGGCCTGGCCGCTGACGGGGTCCGACTGGTCGCCGGCGGCGCGCTTCGGCTTCCGGGTGCTCGCCGAGTTCGAGGACGAGGTGGGCTACCTGCTCGCCGGCAACGGCATCCCGGGGCGCTACCACCAACTGTCAGGACCCGAGCGCACCACCTACGCCCTCGCCGCCAGCTACCACACCGCCTATGTCTGGGGCATCCTGTGCGCCCTCGCCACCGGTCCCGGCGGGCCGCCCCCACAGCGGGCCGAGGGACCGATCATCGATCCGGCGGCCATCGATGGGCTCCGCGCGCTCATCCCGGACGCCGACACCCCCTGGCAGCGCAGCTTCGCCCGGCTCGACGGGGCCGAGCGGTCGGCGCTGGGCCCCTTCCTCGTCGACGCCGCGTTGCTCTCCGCCGCCCGTCGCAGCGATCTCGCCGGCCTGGCACGCGGGTTGGTGCTGGCCGCCGACAACGGGCTGGCCGACTCCCCCACCTGTGCCCAGGCGGTGGAACTGCTGCACCGGCTGACCCTGGCCCAACAGGCTCCGGCGCCGGCGCGCTGACTCAGCCCCGGCTCGGGGGGACGAGGAAGGCGAGCGCGACGACGCCGATCCCGATCCCCAGCAGGACGGCGGCGTCCAGCGGCCGGTTCCGCACCGCGAGCAGCCCGACCCGCTGCTGCGGCAGCAGCCGCAACAGCCCGCCCACCATCGCGGACGCGCCGATCACCGTGGTCCCCAGCCGCCAGTGCCCGCTCGCCACGATGACGAGGCCGGTGCCGAGCCCGGCCAGGACGGTGGCCAGCGGCCACTGGCCCAGCACCTGCTGGACGGGGTTCTTCGGGGGTCGGCTGACCGGCTGCCCTGTGGTCATGACGCCAGTGCCTCCGCGCGCTCGACGACGTTCGCCAGCAGCATGGCACGAGTCATCGGCCCGACGCCGCCCGGCATCGGCGCCACCCAGCCCGCCCTGTCCCACACCGACGGGTGCAGGTCGCCGACCAGTCCGTCCTCGGTGCGGGTGATGCCGACGTCGAGCAGGGCCGCGCCCTCGGCGACCATGTCGGCGGTGACCAGGCCCGGCGAGCCTGCCGCGGCCACCACCACGTCCGCCGAACGGGTGTGGTCGGCCAGGTCGCGGGTGCCGGTGTGGCACAGCGTCACCGTGGCGTTCTCGGAGCGCCGGGTCAGCATCAGGCCGAGCGGACGGCCCACCGTGGTACCGCGCCCGACGATGCAGACCTCCGCCCCGGCCAGCCGTACGCCGTGGTGGCGCAGCAGCTCGATGATCCCGCGGGGGGTGCACGGCAGCGGCGCCGGGACGCCGAGCACCAGCCGGCCGAGGTTGGTCGGGTGCAGGCCGTCGGCGTCCTTGGCCGGGTCGATGAGCTCCA
Organism: Actinomycetes bacterium; assembly: GCA_023412435.1. Lineage (GTDB taxonomy): Bacteria > Actinomycetota > Actinomycetes > Propionibacteriales > Propionibacteriaceae > Propionicimonas. Next base: position 2,008 of record JAEYNS010000015.1, read on the forward strand.
GCGCCCAGTTGTCGTCCAGGTGGGGCGGGAGCGGAAGCTGGACTATGTAGCCGGTGCACGCCGGATCCTCGTTCAGCTCGGCGATCGCCTCGCCGACCTGGCTCGCCGAGGCGTCACCGGGGAGGTCGACCCGCAGCGAGGCGATCCCCACCTGGGCGCAGTCGCGGTGCTTGCCGGCGACATAGGCCCGGCTGCCGGGGTCGTCACCGACCAGCACGGTGCCCAACCCGGGGCGCACGCCGCGCTCCGCGAGCCGCGACACCCGTGCGGCAAGATCGGCCTTGACCTGCCGGGCCAGTGCCAGTCCGTCCAGTTTCGCTGCCGTCATCGTCGTCCTCAGTGGAAGAAGTGCCGGGTGCCGGTCAGGTACATGGTGACGCCGGCCTCGCGGGCCGCGTCGATGGTGTCGGCATCGCGTACCGAGCCGCCGGGCTGCACTATCGCCCGCACGCCCGCCTCGATCAGGATGCCCGGGCCGTCGGAGAACGGGAAGAACGCGTCGGAGGCCGCCACCGACCCTGCCGCCCTGTCGCCGGCCCGATCGACGGCGAGCCGGCAGGAGTCGACCCGGTTGACCTGGCCCATGCCGACCCCCACCGAGGCGCCGTCGGCGGCCAGCAGGATGGCGTTGCTCTTCACCGCGCGGCAGGCCCGCCAGGCGAACCGCAGGTCGGCGAGGGTGGCCTCGTCGGCCGGCTCGCCGCTGACCAGTTGCCAGTTCTCCGGAGAGTCACCGGCGGCGTCCAGCACGTCCACCGTCTGCATCAGCAGCCCGCCCGGCAACGGGCGGGTCTCCACCCCGCCGCGGTGGCGCGGACCCACCCTGAGCACCCGGAGGTTCTTCCTGCCGGCCAGCAGCTCGAGGGCGCCCGGCTCGTAGTCGGGGGCGAGCACCACCTCGGTGAACACCTCGGCGATCTGCCGCGCCGCCTCGACGCTGAGCGGGCGATTGGCGGCGATCACCCCGCCGAACGCGGAGACCGGGTCGCAGGCATGGGCCTTGCGGTGGGCCTCGGCGATGTCGGCGCCGACCGCGATCCCGCACGGGTTGGCGTGCTTGATGATCGCCACCGCGGGCTCGTCGAAGTCGTACGCGGCGCGGTGGGCGGCGTCCGCGTCGGTGTAGTTGTTGTAGCTCATCTCCTTGCCGTGCAGCTGCTCGGCGGTCGCCAGCCCGCCGGGGAAGTGGCTGCTGGCGTACAGCGCGGCCCGCTGGTGCGAGTTCTCGCCGTACCTGAGCGTCGTCACCTTCTCCCAGCTCGCGCCGACCCACGCCGGGAAGCCGTCGCCACCGCTGGAGTCGGTGACCACGTTGCCCATCCAGGACGCCACCGCGACGTCGTACGTGGCGGTGTGGACGAAGGCGGCCGCGGCCAGCGACTGCCGCTGCGCGAGGGTGAAGCCGCCGGCCGCCAGCGCGTCCAGCAGTTGCGGGTACTGGGACGGGGAGGTGACCACGGCGACGCTCGCGTGGTTCTTGGCCGAGGCCCGCACCATCGCAGGTCCACCGATGTCGATCTGCTCGACCACCTCGTCCTGGGAGGCCCCCGAGGCCACCGTCTCGACAAAGGGGTACAGGTTGCTCACCACCAGGTCGAAGGCGGAGATCCCCAGCTCGTCCAGCGACTGCCGGTGGGACTCCAGCCGACGGTCGGCCAGCAGGCCGGCGTGGATCGCAGGGTGCAGCGTCTTCACCCTGCCGTCAAGCACCTCGGGGAAGCCGGTGACCCGCTCGACAGCGGTGACCGGCACGCCTGCGCCGGCGAGGGTGGCGGCCGTCGAGCCGGTGGACACGATCTCCACACCCGCGGCGGCCAGCGCCCTGCCGACGTCAGCCAGCCCGCTCTTGTCGTAGACCGACACCAGCGCGCGGCGAATGGGCTGTCGCTCGTTCATGATCCCTCTCGTCCGGCGTAGTCGTTGACGAAGTCGACGAGCAGCCGGCGCTCGACGATCTTGATCCGTTCGTGCAGCGTCTCGACGGTGTCGTCGGGCAGCACGGCGACCGCCTCCTGCGCCAGGATCCGTCCGGTGTCGACCCCCTCGTCGACCGCGAACAGCGTCGCCCCGGTCACCTTCACGCCGTGGGCGAGCGCGTCGGCCACCCCGTGCATGCCGGGGAAGGACGGCAGCAGCGCCGGGTGGGTGTTCACCATCCGGCCGGCATAGCGGTCGAGGAAGGCTGCCCCGACCAGCTTCATGAAGCCCGCGCTGATGACGAGGTCGGGCTCGAACTGCGCGACCGCCTCGGTCAGCGCCCGGTCCCAGGCGGTCCGGTCGTCGCCGGGCCGGAGCGGTTCCACGAAGGTGGGGACGCCGGCGGCCGCAGCGCGGGCGAGGCCCTGGGCGCCGGCCCGGTCGGACCCGACCGCCACCACCTGCGCGCAGAGCGTTCCGGCGGCCTGTGCGTCGAGCAATGCCTGCAACAAGGTGCCTGATCCGGAGACCAGGACCACGAGGCGGGGCGGCATGCGCCCTAGCCTACGACGGGCCGCTCCCGCCCTCGCACCGCGCCCAGCACCCACGTCACCATGCCACCGAGGAGGGCCGCGAGCAGCAGCAGCGGGGGTCCGATCAGGGCGAGTTCCGACAGCCGCGGGCCGAGGTCGACCAGCCGCAGCGTGCCCAGTGCGCCGGTAGCAGCCCAGGCCGCCCCCATCACCGCCGCCGAGAGCAGGGCGCCGGCGGCTATCGCCGTCAACGCGGCGTTCGCCGCCGAGCCGATGCGGCGGACCGGGGGCGAGAGTCGCCGGACCGCCACCGCACCGGCCAGCAGCCCGGCCACCACGCCGCCGGCCAGCCAGGCCAGCAT
>JAEYNS010000053.1 GCA_023412435.1 Actinomycetes bacterium
GCCCACCCTGCAGGCGGTGCTGTCGGCGCGCACGGCGGTCCTCGGCGGCGCGGCCGGACAGCGGGTGGCCTAGCCTCAGGCGGCGACCAGGGTCATCGTCACAGCGACCCGGTCGCCGACGCCGATCCCGGCCGGACGGCGGACCGCGTCCTTCAGCGGCAGCAGGTAGCCGCCGTGACGGGGGAACAGCGAGGTGGTGAACTCGACGCCCGCGACCGTCGCCCGCACCGGGATGACACCCCAGCCGTAGGTGAAGGCGGTGGCTACCGACGCGATCGCGTCGCTCTCGTCCTCCGGGATCACCACGTAGTAGAACGGCGCCGGCCCGCGCCATTCGATCACCTCGCCGGTGAACTCCAGTTCCACCTCAGCAGTATCCGCTCAATCCTGGGGCGGGTCCTCACCGACCAGCCCGTCGACAGCCTCGCGGAACAGGTCGGCGTGCCCGGCATGGCGGGAGTACTCGGTGCACAGGTCGACCAGGACGCGGCGCAGGTTCGGGGCGACGCCGTCCTCGCTGGACCGGGACGGCTGGTCGAGCCCGCCGGCGGCGAGCACCTCCTGCCAGGCCCGCCGCGACTTCGCCACGGCGCCCCGCCACAACTCGTAGAGCTCCCCGGGGCTGTCGTGGACCGCCGAGTGCCACTCCCACTCCGGGTCGAGGGCGAACAGGTCGGGATCCCAGGGCTCGCCGGGCGGCTCACCGGTGAGGTCCTGCCAGACCGTGTTCTCCTCGACGAGGGCGAGGTGCTTGACCAGTCCGGCGAGCGTCATCGCCGAGGGGGCGTGCTCGCGACGCAGACCGGCTGCGTCCAGCCCGCCGGTCTTCCAGGCGAACTGGGCGCGGGCCCGCTCGAGGGCGAACAGCAGGGTCTCCGCCTCGGTGCCGGCGGTGACCTCTGCGTCCCGGGCCTGCGGCGTCACGTCACCAGTCATGGCGGCCTCCGGAGTGCTGCGGCCGTGGCAGCCAGGTGTAGGAGTCGACGTACAGCGGCACCTGGCGGAGCCGGTTCTGCTCCTCCCAGTGCACCCGGAGGGTGCCGGTGCTCCGCCACCAGGCGGTGATCCGGCTCAGGACGGCGCGCAGCGAGTGCGCCTCGGGGACCTCGGCCCGGGTGGTGGGCTGGTGGACGAGGGTGAGCCCGACGCGGGGGGTGATCGGAAGGGTTCGTGCTGTCATGACCTCAAGCTAGAGTTCATTCCGGACGTTCTACTTCCGGTAGGCACGAGGCATTTCCATGAATCTTCGGACTTTCTCGCCATGACGGCCGAGACCAGCCCCACGTCGCGGGCCCTGCTCGCCCTCGAACTGATCCAGGCGAACCCCGGTCTCACCGCCGACCGGCTGGCCCGCTCCCTCGGCGTCACCGAGCGCGCCGCCCGTCGGTACGTGGGGATCCTGCGGGAGGCGGAGATCCCGATCCTCTCTGTCCGCGGCCCGGCCGGGGGCTACACGGTCGGACGCGGCGTCCGGCTGCCGCCGCTGATCTTCAGCGCCACCGAGGCGTTGGGACTGGTGATGGCGGCGGTGGACGCCCACTACGACGCCGCCGACCCGACCGACCCGGTCGGCAGCGCGCTGGGCAAGATCCTGCGGGCGCTGCCGGAGTCGGTGGCCCGGCAGGCCGAGGTGGTGCGGCAGACGGCGCGCGCCGTCCCCGACCGGTGGGCGGCCCGGCCCGACCCCGGCACCACCTCGCAGCTGGTGCAGGCCTGCGCCACGCATCGGCTGGTCCGGCTGGGGTACCGGGCGGAAGCGGGCTCCGAATGGGTGACCCAGGTGGAGCCGTGGTCGGTGGTGGCCAGGCACGGCCGCTGGTACCTGCTGTGCCGCCTGGTCAAGAGCCAGGCGATCCGTACCTACCGGCTCGACAGGGTGCAGGGCGTGGAGGTGCTCGACGAGACCTTCGAGCCGCCGTCGGGTCTCGACCCGATCGCTGCCCTGGAGGAGAACCTCGCCGCCGGCTGGGAGTACCCCACCGAGGTCATCATCAAGACCTCGCTGGAGGACGCCCGGCACTGGCTGCCGCGCTCGGTCGGCCACCTGGCGGCGATCGACGAGGCGACCACCCGGCTGACCGGCACCACCAGCTCGCCGTACTGGTACGCCGAGGTGCTGGCGTCGCTGCCGGTCGACTTCACGATCGTCGCCGGGCCCGAGGTGCAGCAGGCGGCCAGGGCGATCGGCGAGCGGCTGATCGCCGCCGCCGGCGCTCAGTCTGCCGACTCCCACTCCGAGGCCAGCAGCGCGTAGAGGTAGGTGTCGTTCCAGCGCGGGTTTCCGTGCTCGTCGTCGGCGAAGCTGACCGCTGCCAGCAGGTGGCCCTCCCGCCGGAACCCGGCCCGCTCCAGCAGCCGCCAGGAGGCCACGTTGTCGGGGTTGCAGCGCGCCGTCACCCGGCGCACCCCCCACTGGCCGAAGGCGAGGCCGAGCAGGGCCCTGACCGCCTCGGTGGCGTAGCCGCGGCCCCAGTGGTCGGGGTGGAAGACGTACCCCAGCTCGCTGGTACGCCAGGCCTCCGGGTCTTCAGGATGGAAGTAGAGGTTGCCGACCAGTTCGCCGGTGTCGGCCAGGCAGACCGCGAGGAAGTCCTGGTCGCCACTGCGGCGGCGGGCCTCCAGGTCGCAGGCGTCCCGGCTCTGCACCGGGTACGGCTCGAAGGCGACGGCCTCCGGACGCGACAGGTAGGCGTGCAGACCGGCCCCGTCGGTCGGCAGGAACCGCCGGAGCACCAGGCGCGGCGTGGCCAGCGGCAACCCGGTCTCATACACCGGCGGCGAACCAGCGGTCGAGCTCCTGCGCGGTGCCGTCTTCGGAGAACGGCGCGGTGACATGGTCGGCCGCCTCCTGCACCTCGGGAGCGGCGTCGCCGATGGCGACCCCCCGTCCGGCCCAGGACAGCATCTCGATGGCGTTGCGGCCAGCGCCGAGGGCGAGCACGGCGGCCCGGTCGACGCCGAGGGTCTGGGCGACCTCGACCAGGGCCAGCGCCTTGTTCACCCCTGCCGGAGCGATGTCCAGCCAGGCCGACCAGCCGACGAAGTAGTTGACGCCGTGAAGCTAGAGTATGTAGTAGAGCGCGATGAAGTCGTCATCGGACGCCGCCGGGTCGCGCACCACGATCCGGGTGACGTCGCTGCCGGCGAGTTCGTCCGGGGTCACCACCTCGATCGACCCGTCGAGGTCGCCGTCGGGGAAGTGCTTGGTCACCCGGTAGCCGACCCCGACCACCTCGGCGGCGAGGGCCGCACCGGGGTGCTCGTCGAGGACCCGCTCGATCACCGTCGCGGGATTGAAGGTCACCACCTGCTGGAACTCCAGCGGCGGGAACTGGACGCAGACCGCCCCGTTCGACGCGATCACCGGCGCTCGCGGCAGGTCGAGCTCTTCGAACACCGGCCGGGTCGCGTGCCAGCTACGACCGGTGGCAAGGACGACGGGCACTCCCGCGTCCACAACTCGTCGGACACTCCGACGGACACTGTCCGGCAGCCGTCCCTCGTGATCGACCAGCGTGCCGTCGATGTCGAGTGCTACCAACTGCGGCCTCCAAGCCGCCTGCGGCCCCCTGGCCGCCCTGTTACCGTTTCTCATCTTCACCCAAGCGTAGCCCGCCGTCCGAAACTTGCGGTGGACGTGCGGTGACCGGCGGGTGAACCCGGGTCGCGTCCAGACGAGCGTCAGGACAGCGGCGTGAGCACCTCGCGCCCGCCCAGGTAGGGGCGCAGCGCCACCGGAACCCGGACGGAGCCGTCGGCCTGCTGGTGGTTCTCCAACAGCATGATGATCATCCGGGTCATCGCGCAGAGCGTGCCGTTCAGGGTGGCCGCCGGCTTGATCGTCTCCCCGTCCCGGATCCGGATGTTGAGCCGCCTGGCCTGGAACTCGGTGCAGTTCGAGGTGGAGGTGATCTCGCGGTACCGGTTCTGGGTGGGCAGCCAGGCGTAGCAGTCGTACTTGCGGGCGGCGCTCAGCCCGAGGTCGCCGGAAGCGACGTCGAGCACCTGGAACGGGAGTTCGAGGGAGCTGATGAACTCCTTCTCGAAGCCCAGCAGCCGGGCGTGGTGCGCCTCGGCCTCGCTCGGGTCGCAGTAGACGAACATCTCGACCTTGTCGAACCAGTGGACGCGGAAGATGCCGCGGGTGTCCTTGCCGTACGCCCCTGCCTCACGGCGGTAGCACGGGCTGACCGCGACGTAGTGGCGCGGCAGCGTGGCGGCGTCGAGGATCTCGTCGGAGTGGTACGCGGCCAGCGCCACCTCGGAGGTGCCGACCAGGTACAGGTCGTCGGCCGGCAGGTGGTAGACGTCCTGGGCTGCCTGGCCGAGGAAGCCCGTGCCCTCCATGGCCGAGGGGCGCACCAGCGCCGGCGGGATCATCGGGGTGAAGCCCCACTCGGCGGCCTTGGCCATGGCCAGGTTGAGCAGCGCGAACTCCAGCTGGGCGCCGACCCCGGTGAGGAAGTAGAACCGGGAGCCGGACACCTTGGCGCCGCGCTCCATGTCGATGGCGCCGAGCAGTTCGCCCAGTTCCAGGTGGTCGCGCGGGGTGAAGCCCTCGGCCTCGAAGTCGCGCGGCGTCCCGACCGTCTCGAGCACGGTGAAGTCGTCCTCACCGCCACGAGGGACGTCCTCGCCGACGAGGTTCGGCAGCTTCGCCATCAGGTCGTCGAACCGCTGCCCCGCCTCGGCGGCCTCGGCCTCGGCGGCCTTCACGTCGGTGGCGAGCTGCTTGGTGCGGGCCAGCAGCGCGGCCTTGTCCTCGCCGGACGCCCTGGCGATCTGCTTGCCGATCGCCTTCTGCTCGGCGCGCAGGTTCTCGAAGGAGGCGATCCCGGAGCGGCGGGCCTCGTCGGCGGCGACCAGGTCGTCCACCAGCGCCACGGACTCCCCGCGGGCCTCCTGCGAGCGGCGGATGCGGTCAGGGTCGGTGCGCAGCAGCTTCGGATCGATCACGATCAACAAGCCTATCCATCCCCGGCTGGGGCCGCCTTCTTCGCCCGTCGAGGGCCACCGTCCGCGCCGAGGGCTACCGCCTCCCGCCGAGGACTCCCGTGACGGGTAGCCCTCGATGGCCCAGGGTGGTTCTCGGCGGAGGTCCGGGTCAGAGGACGTCGTCCTCGGGGTTCACCAGCGAGGCGAACCAGGCCTTCGCATCGGCGAACTCGGCGTCGGTGAAGCCGTGGCCCACCTTGGGCCGGACGCCGTCCGCCCGCGGGTAGGAACCGAGGAAGACCACGTCCTCGCAGATCCGGTGCAGCCCGAGCATCGCCTCGGCCAGCCGGGGCTCGCGCAGGTGGCCCTCGGCGTCGATCGAGAAGCAGTAGTTGCCCAGCCCGGTCTTGGTCGGACGGGACTCGATCCGGCACAGGT
>JAEYNS010000107.1 GCA_023412435.1 Actinomycetes bacterium
GGGCTGGCGCACCCTGTTCCGGCTGCCGCGCCTGCGGACCGGGGTCGGGCGGGTGTACGCCGCGTCGGCCTTCAGCCCGGCCGGCCCCGAGCCGTGGGCGCAGCTGCTGACCGGCGCGCTGGCGGCCTACCGGGTGCACGAGGACCTGACCGGCCAGGACATGCGGCCCACCAACAAGGCGTGGCGGCCGGGTCAGGCCAGGACGGTCACCTCGACGCCGACGAACATGTCGGACTTGCTCGGACCGGAGTAGACCCCCTTCAGCGGCGGGACGTCGAAGTAGTCACGCCCGACGCCCAGCTCGATGTGGAAGTCTCCGGGTGCGGTGTCGTTGGTCGGGTCGAGCCCCACCCACATCCCGTCCCAGTACTGCAGCCAGGCGTGCGACTCCCCGGTCTGCACGTGGCCCACCGCGGGGTTCCGGGACGGCACCACGTAGCCCGAGACGTAGCGCGCCGGAATCCCGGCCGCACGCAGCGCCCCCAGCCCCAGGTGGACCAGGTCCTGGCACACCCCGGCCCCGGCCTGCCACACCTCGGTGGCCCTGGTCTGGACCTCCGTCGAGCCCGGGACGTACTCCACCCGGCCGCGGATCGCATTCACCAGGGCGTGCACGGCCTCCGCGGGGGTCGCGGCCTCCTGCCGGACGCCGGCCGCCAGGGTGCGCAGTTCGTCCGGCGGCTCGACGTGGCTGCCGATGTGCAGCATCTCGACCATCGTTTCGGCCAGCTCGGGGACGGACAGCTCCTCCCAGGTCAGCCCCTGTCCTGCGACCGGGCGGTCGCCGACCTCGACGGTGCTGGTGGCCACCACCGTCATCCGGTCGTGCGGCGCGGAGATCTCGAAGGCGGTCACCTGGGTTCCCCAGTAGTCGCGGAACGAGTAGGTCCAGGCGGTCGGCGAGATCTCGAGGTTGCTCGCCAGGACCAGCTGCTCCCGGTTCGACCGCGGCGTCATGCGTGCCTCGTTGTGCGAGGCCGCAACCCCTTCGGGGTAGCGGTAGCCGGTGTGGTGGACCACCCGCAGCTGCCTGCCCATCAGGCTCCCTCCCGCCAACTCGCCGGGGTGGCGCCGGAGAAGTAGCGCCGGGTGACGGCCTCGGTCGCCTGGTAGCAGCTGCGCTGCAGGTCGGCCATCCGGCGCGGCAGGTCCTCCAGGATCTGCTGCGGGTCCTGATACTCCAGCGCCGCGCGGGCGGTGCCGAGGATCCGCTGCGCGTCGTCGTGGAAGCCGGTCCGCCGGCCACCCTCCGACAGCTGGCTGAGCGCCCGTTCCGCAGTGGTGAGGGTGTGCACCACCGACCGCGGGAACAGCCGGTCCAGCAGCAGGAACTCCGCCGCGTCCCGGTCGCTGATCACCCCGCCGTAGCTGCGGACGAAGGCATGGTGGGCGCCGCAGCCCCGCAGCACGTTGTGCCAGGCGCTCTTCACCCCCGCGGTCACGGCCGCCGTGGAGATCATCCGGGCGGTCATGTCGACCCGCTCGATGCTGCGACCGAGGGTGAGGAAGAGCCAGCCCTCGTCGTGGCTCATGGTCTGGTCAGCGGTCCCGCCGATCACGGCGCACCGCTCCCTCACGAAGCGGAACGCCGCCGTCGGCCGCATCCGCTGCAGCCGGCCACCGTTCACCGTGTTCCAGGTGGTGTTGATCGCCTCCCACACGTCGGTCGAGACGGTTTCGCGGGCCCGCCGCGCGGCCTCCCTCGCGCCCCCGATGGCCGCGACGATCGAGCAGTGCGAGCCCGGGTCATGGCACAGCGCCGCCATCACGGTCTCGGTGGAGTCTCCCGACTCGGCAGGGTCGACGGTCGAACCCATCACGGCCAGCAGGGTGGCCGCTGCGGCGTCCTGGTCGACGGTGGGGTCGTCCAGCAGCAACTGGAGGTGGACCTCCACGATCCGGCAGGTGTCCTCGGCCCGCTCCAGGTAGCGGCCGATCCAGAACAGCGACTCGGCGATCCGGCTCAGCACTGGCCACCCCCGGCGATCCCCTGCTGCTGTTGCTGCTGCGACTGCTGGGACTGGACCTTCTCCTCGCCCAGCCCGGTCAGCGGGACCGGGTCGGGCTGCTGCGGACGGCGGCGGCGCTGCTGGGCCTGACCCGCGTCCGAGGCCAGCACCCAGGTGTCCTTCGAGCCGCCGCCCTGGCTGGAGTTGACGATCAACTCACCCTCGGGCAGCGCCACCCGGGTCAACCCGCCGGGCAGCACGTAGACGTCGTCACCGGAGTTCACCGCGAACGGGCGGAGATCGACGTGCCGGGGAGCCATCGCCCCGTCGATCATGGTGGGCACGGTGGAGAGCTGAACCACCGGCTGGGCGATCCAGCCGCGCGGATCCTCCAGCACCTTGGCGCGCAGCCGCTCGAGCTTGCGGGCATCGGCGCGCGGCCCGATCACGATCCCCTTGCCGCCGGAGCCGTCCACCGGCTTCAGGACCAGCTCGTGCAGCCGGTCCATCACCTCCTCGCGATGAGCGGGGTCCTCCAGCCGCCAGGTGTCGACGCTGGCGAGGGTCGGCTCCTCGCCGAGGTAGTAGCGGATCAGGTCGTTGACGTAGGTGTAGACCAGCTTGTCGTCAGCCACTCCGTTGCCGACCGCGTTGGCGAGCGTGACGTTGCCGGCGCGGACGGCGGTGAGCAGGCCCGCGCAGCCCAGCATCGAATCGGCGCGGAACAGGGCGGGGTCGAGGAACTCGTCGTCCACCCTGCGGTAGATCACGTGAACCGGCCGCAGCCCCTGCGTCGTGCGGATCGAGACCCGTCCGTTGTGGGCCACGAGGTCGCGGCCCTCGACGAGCTCGACGCCCATCATCCGGGCCAGCAGGGCATGCTCGAAGTAGGCGGAGTTGTAGACCCCTGGGGTCAGCACCACCACCGTCGGATCGGCCACCCCGCTCGGGGCGGCGGCCCGCAGCGCGGCCAGCAACCGCAACGGGTACTCCTCGACGGGGCGGATCCGGTGACGGGTGGTCACCTCCGGCAGCGCGGAGAACATCGCGCGCCGGTTCGTCATCACGTACGACACTCCCGAGGGCACCCGCACGTTGTCCTCGAGGACGCGGAACCGTCCGGTCTCGTCGCGGATCAGGTCGATGCCTGCCACGTGGCAACGGACGCCGTTCGGCGGCACCACCTGGTGCACCACCCGGTGGAAGTGCGGGGAGGAGAGCACCACCCGGCGCGGGATCACGCGGTCCCGGAACACCCTGCCCTCGCCGTAGACGTCGGCCAGGAAGGCCTCGATCGCCCGCACCCGTTGCTTCACCCCGGCCTCGACCTCGGCCCATTCCTCGGCCAGCAGCACGCGCGGCACGATGTCGAGCGGGAACGGGCGCTCCTCACCACCGATGTCGAAGGTGACGCCCTGGTCGAGGTAGGTCGACTTCAGGTATTCGGCCCGCGCCCTGACCTCGTCGGCGTCCAGTCGGGAGAGCTGCCGCAGCACCGAGCCGTAGGCCTCCCGGACGCCGTCAGAGCCGACCACCTCGTCGAAGGCCGCCGGGGTGCCGGCGTAGTCACGAAACAGCAGGCTCACGCGGCCAAGCGTAGGGCGAAACCCGCGGCCCGGCGGTCGGGTCCACCCTCGCTGCGGCGGCAGGCAACGATCAGTCGGACGGGGGCGGAGCGCCGTCGTCGGCCACCCGCCGGCCGCGCACCGTCGTGGTCACCACCGTGCCCGCGAGCACGTCGTAGGGAGTCCTGCCCTTGTCGAGAAGCGCCCAGGCCAGGTAGCCGAGCGGGATCAGGCAGGCGACCGCGGTGAGGATCCACACGTCGGTGCCGACCGGCCACACCGAACTGGCCCAGGCCAGCCCCGCGGCGTGGCCGACCACCGCCGGCGGCCCCACCTTGAGCAGGTTGCGCACCAGCGCCCTGGCGTGACCGATCCGGCCGCCGTCGGCACGGCGCACCCGCAGGCCGAACCATTGCTTGCCCGGGCTGGCCTCGTAGCGGCCCCCCTCGGTGAGGGCGAGCCCTCCCACGACCGGCACGAGGACCAGGGCGCCACCGAGCAGGTTCGCCGCCAGGGGGTGCAGCCCGGGCACGAACCCGGTCAGCGTGAACATCATCACCACCACCGCGACCACAACAGCCCAGGCGAGGATGAGGGCGAGATCGAGCAGTGCCGCCCTGACCCGCCACGCCGTCACACCGGGCATGCTACCGGCGCAGGTCAGTCGTCGAGCGGTCCGAACGGTGCGCCGCGCGCGGCGAGTTCCGCCTCGCCGCCGTCGGCTGCGGTGAGCACCCACAGCCCGCGCTCCGTGATGGCGACGGTGTGCTCCCAATGGGCGGCTACCGAACCGTCCCGGGTCACCACCGTCCACTCGTCGTCCAGGGTGGCGGTGCTGGGGGAACCAAGGGTGACCATCGGCTCGATGGCGATCGCCATCCCCGCCAGCAGCGGCACCCCGCGCCTGGGACGGCCGAGGTTCGGCACGTCGGGAGCCATGTGCATGGCGGAGCCGATGCCGTGGCCTGTGAACTCCTCGACGATGCCGTAACGGCGCGGCTCGCGCCGGATCCGGGTCGCGACGGCGTGGCCGACGTCGCCCACCCGTCCCCCGGCCCTGACAGCGGCGATCCCGGTCCACAGCGCGTCGTGGGTCACCTCGCTGAGCCGGAGCCGCTCCGGGGAGCAGGCGCCCACCCCGAAGGTGACCGCGGCGTCTGCGTGCCAGCCGGCCAGCGAGACCCCGAAGTCGACCGAGACCAGGTCGCCCTCGGCCAGCACCCGGGCGCCGGGGATGCCGTGGACGATCTCGTCGTTGACGGAGATGCAGGTGACCGCGGGGAACGGGGGGAGCCCGTACCCGGCGTCGTAGCCGAGGAAGGACGAGACCGCTCCCGCGGCGGCGATCTCGACCCGTGCCACCTGATCGAGATCGGCAGTGGTGGCGCCGGGGGGGGGCGGGGGCGGGGGGGGGCCGGGCGGGGGGGGCGG
>JAEYNS010000165.1 GCA_023412435.1 Actinomycetes bacterium
TGGCGCTGGTCTCCACCGGCCAGAACCAGGCCGACTACGGCCTGCTGCTGGCCGGCGCGACCATCGTGGTGACCCCGATCCTGTTGGTCTTCCTCTTCTTCCAGCGCTGGATCATCGAGGGCATCGCCACCACCGGAATCAAGTGAACTCCGCCTCCGGCCCACCGATGGGCCGGCGGCCCGCCGTCCACCCGGACGCACCCACCCCACCGGTGTCCACCAGGGCACCCCGACAGGAGGTCACACCCCATGACCCAATCCGCCCTCTCCCGACGCAGCGTGCTCGTCGGCGGCGCCGCGCTCGCGGCGACCGCCGCCCTGCCCCCGCTGACCGCCGAGGCCAGACCATCCCCCAGGCGGCCCGCCCTGCCGCGCGGCCAGCGCAAGCGGGTGATGCGGTGGGCCCGCGACACCTGGAAGTCGCTGGTCGCGATGGTCGACCCCGGTACCGGACTGGTCGCTGACAACATCCCCGGCAACCTGCGCGGCCGGTCGGCGTACACCTCGCCGACCAACCTCGGCGGCTACCTGTGGAGTGCCCTGGTGGCCCGCGATCTCGGCATCATCGGACGCAAGGAGTGCTCCGCGCGGATCCGCCAGAGCCTGGCCACCCTCGAGGGGATGGAGCACCACACCGCCAGCGGGATGTACTTCAACTGGTACGACCCCAGCACCGGGGCCGTGCTGTACGCCTGGCCGGACGACGGCAATGTGGTGGTGCCGTTCGTGTCCAGCATCGACGCCGCCTGGCTCGGCGCCGCCCTGCTGTGCGTCCGCAACGGCGACCGGGCCAACTCCGACCAGGCGGGGGAGATGTTCGCCAGGATGCGGTTCGACGTCTTCGCCGACCCCACGTTCGACCGGCCGTACCTCAACTACGGCGGCTTCTACCTTGTGGAGCCGACAGCACTGAAGCAGCCACCGCCCACCGAGGCCCGCGACCTGATCGGCGCCGGGGCCCCGGTCTGGTACACCGCCAGCCACCACTACGACACCGTCGTCTCCGAGACCCGGATCACCACCTACCTCGGCATCGCCATGGCGCAGGTGCCCGGTTCGGCCTATTACCAAGCCTGGCGCACCTTCCCGCCGGACTGGACGTGGCCGGAGATGCCGCCGGAGGGGACTTGGCGCACCTACCTCGGCGTTGACGTGTTCGAGGGCACCCACCGGTACGGCGGGCTCGACGTAGTCCCCGGCTGGGGCGGCAGCATGTTCGAGGAGTTGATGCCCGACGTCTTCGTCCCGGAGGAGACCTGGGCGCCCAAGTCGTGGGGCCGCAACCACCCCCGCCACGTCGACGCGCAGATCTACCACGGCCTGCGCGACGCCCGCTACGGCTACTGGGGCTTCTCCCCGGCCTCCCACCCCGCCGGCGGCTACTCCGAATGGGGGGTGGACGCGCTCGGGCTGAACCCTGAGGGCTACTTCTCCGACGTCGAGCGCACCGACTACCACTGGGACAACCCGCCGACCAGCTACGGCGACGGGGTGGTCACCCCGCACGCCGCCTTCCTCGCGATGATGCACCGGCCGGGCGAGGCGGTGCGCAACCTGGCCAGGCTGCAGCGCAACTTCGACTGCTACGGCCGGGGCGGCTTCTTCGACGCCATCGCCGTGCGTTCCGGCCAGGTCGCCCGGCGCTACCTCTCACTCGACCAGGCGATGATCATGGGAGCGCTCGGCAACGTGCTGGGCGACGACATCCTTCGCCGGTACTTCACCAGGGGCGAGGTCTCCCGCCGGGTGCGTCCGGTGATCGCGCCGGAGGTGTTCGGGGCCTGACATGGAGCCGACCCGCGCCGTGGCGTCCGACGGGACGCCCTACCGGGACCTGAACCGCAACCGGCGGCTGGACCCGTTCGAGGATCCACGGCTGCCCGCCGCGGCGCGGGCCGACGACCTGCTGGGACGGCTGTCGCTCCCGGAGAAGGCAGGGCTGCTGTTCCACACCGTGATCGAGGCCGGGCCGGAGGGCGACCTGCTCGCCGGGCCCGGCCGGATCGCCAAGACCGCCACCCGTGAGGTGGTGGTGGAGCGGAACCTCAACCACTTCAACGTCCACCACCTGGCCGACGCCCGGACGGCGGCCCGCTGGGCCAACAACCTGCAGCGGCTGGCCGAGCAGGAGACGCCGCACGGCATCCCCGTGACGATCTCGACCGACCCGCGACACGGCTCGGACACCAATGCCGGCACCACCTGGCGCACCCCGTTCTTCTCCCACTGGCCGGCCGGGCCGGGCTTCGGGGCGCTCGACGACCCCGAGCTGGTGCGGGCCTTCGGCGACGTGGTGCGGCGCGACTACCTGGCGGTCGGCATCCGCGCCTCGTTGAACCCGACCGCCGACCTGGCCACGGAGCCGCGCTGGGGACGCCAGCAGGAGACCTTCGGCAGTGATCCCGTCCGGGTCAGCGAACTCGTCGTCGCCTACCTGCGCGGCCTGCAGGGCGAGACCCTCGGGCCGGGGTCGGTGGCGGCCACCACGAAGCACTTCCCCGGCGGCGGCCCGCAGGCCGACGGCGAGGACGCCCACTTCCCCTACGGGCGCGACCAGGTCTACCCGGGCGGCCGCTTCGAGACGCACCTGGCGCCGTTCCGGGCGGCGATCGCCGCCGGCACCGCGGCGATCATGCCGTACTACGGCCGACCGGTGGGCCTGGAACTGCACGGCCGTCCGGTGGCGGAGGTGGGCTTCGGCTTCAACCGGCAGATCCTGACCGGGCTGCTGCGCGAGGAGCTGGGCTTCCAGGGCGTGATCCTGTCCGACTGGGAGCTGGTCAGCGACAACCAGGTCGGCGACCAGGTGCTCCCGGCCAGGGCGTGGGGAGTCGAACACCTCGACCGGCCGGGGCGCCTGCTGGCCCTGCTGGACGCCGGCGTCGACCAGTTCGGCGGCGAGCAGTGCACCGACCTGCTGCTCGACCTGGTCGCCTCCGGCAGGGTCGCCGAGGCCAGGCTCGACGCCTCCGCCCGCCGCCTGCTCGCCCTGAAGTTCACCCTCGGGCTGTTCGACAACCCGTACGTCGACGAGGAGGCCGCCGCCGGCTCGGCCGGGCTGCCGGACGACGTCGCGCTGGGCCGCCGGACCCAGTCGCGCTCGACGGTGCTCCTGGCAGAGACCGGGGTCCTGCCGCTCAAGCCAGGCCTGAGGATCTACGCCGAGGGACTGGAACCCCGGGCCGTCGCAGGGATCGGCCACCGGGTCGCCACCCCCGCCGAGGCCGACCTCGGCCTGATCCGCCTGGAGGCGCCCTACGACCCGCGCGACGACCTGTTCCTCGAGGCCTCCTTCCGCCAGGGCAGCCTCGAGTTCCGGCCCGGACTGGCTGCCCGGCTGGCCCGGGTGGCGGCGGACTGTCCGCTGGTGATCGACGTCCACCTGGACAGGGCGGCGATCGTGACGCCGCTGCTCGACCTCGCCGCCGCGCTGACCGTCTCCTTCGGCGTGGACGATGCCGCCTGGCTGGACGCGGTCACCGGGCGGGTCCCGCCCGCGGGCCGGCTGCCGTTCGAACTGCCGCGCAGCATGGCCGCGGTGCGGGAGTCGCTGCCCGACGTCCCGGGCACCGCCGACCCGCTCTTCGCCCCGGGCCACGGACTGGTGCTGGCAGCGGCCGCCACGCACCACTGAGGAGGATCGATGCCGACACCACGGGCGGAGTTCACCAGGGCGGGCGCGCTCGCCGCGCTGGACGTCGACGGCCTGAGCCTGCTGCAGTACCCGGCCAGCGAACTCGAGGCCGGTCCCTGCCAGTTGTGGGTGCGGCGTCGGGGCGGCGACGGCGGCCTCCTGCCCCACCCCGTGACGGGCCCGGCGAGCGGGTCGCTGGTCGCCGGCGACGCCGTCACCGGACGACTGGGCGACCTGGCCTACACGGCCTGGTTCGACGTCGTGGAGTCCGGCTACGCCTGGCAGTGGGAGGTGGTCAACCAGGGCGCGGCGCCCGAGGAGGTGGATGTCGTGTTCACCCAGGACGTCGCCCTGACGCCGCCGGACGAACTGCGCCGCAACGAGTACTACGTGTCGCAGTACCTGGACCTGACCCCGGTCGAGACCGCGCACGGCACGGCGCTCGCGGTCCGCCAGAACATGCCCGGCTCCGGCCATCCATGGCTCGCGCTGGCCAGCCTGACCGGGGTCGCCGGCTGGGCCACCGATGCCCAGCAGGTGCTCGCTCGGGGCGGTGGGCTCGACCTGTCCGGCGACCTGCCGGGGCGGCGCTGGCAGCACGAGCACACCCTGGCCGCCCTGCAGGCACCCTCCCTGAGGCTCGCCCCCGGCGAATCCGCGAGGGGAGGCTTCGTCGGGGTGTTCCTGCCGGGCCACCTGGACCCGACCGGGCCGGCCGACGCCCGAGTGGTGGAGGACTTCGTCGCGCGGGGCGGATGGCGACAGGACGTCCCGGTGGTGACCGGCGAGGTCGCCGTCCCCACGCTGTTCGCTCCCGGGTCGGAGCTGGAGTGCCGGGCCCTTGACGAACCGGAGGTGACAGGGCTGGCCGGCGCCCTGCGGCTGGTCGAGCACGGCCCGGACGGCGGGTTCTGGTCGGGGTTCGCGGGTGACGACCACGTGGTCGGCCTCGCCAAGGAGCGCGCGGTGCTGCGCCCGCACGGCCACATCCTCCACCTGGGTCCGTCCCCGCTGGCCGACGCCGACCAGACCGCCGCCACCGTGTGGATGGCGGGCGTGTTCTGCTCCCAGCTGACCCACGGCCACGCCTCGGACCGCCCGGCGGTGACGCTGCGGCGCAGCTACGCCGGGCTGAGCAGGGCCGGCGGCGCCCGGATCGCGGTGCGGCTGGACGACGGCTGGCGGCTGCTGGGCGCACCGAGCCTGTGGCGTCAGGGCCGGCACGAGTGCAGCTGGCACTACCGGGCCGACCAGGCCACGGTGCGGGTGGTCGCCCGGATCGAGGCGGGCGGCGTCCGGCTGACCGCCGACTCAACCCCGGCCCACGACCTGCTGCTCGCGGTCGCCGCGGGCGAGCAGGGAGTGGAC
>JAEYNS010000170.1 GCA_023412435.1 Actinomycetes bacterium
GCTGAGGAGCAGACGAGATCCGGCGATCCAGGTTCCGACCGCCGCAAGCTACCCGACCGGCGGGCCCGGGGGCGCAACGCCGTGCAGGCTGCGATCCCGGGGCGCCAATGATGTCCCCCAGTGCGCGAGGGACCACCGATGACGGTGCGAACCTTGCTGGTGCTCGGGGCGAGCGGCGACCTCGCGTCGCGGCTGCTGCTTCCCGCTCTCGGTGAACTGCTGGCCGCCGAGCCGGACCGCCGGCTCCGGCTGGTCGGCGCCGGCGAGGAGCAACTCGGTGCGGCAGCGTGGGAAGACCGGCTTCGGACGGCGTTTACCGGCGCCGCCGTCCCCGCCCTCGGCACACTGCTCGGGAGTACCGTCTACCTGCAGGCAGATGTGACCTCCGAGACCGGTCTCCGGGACGTGCTTCAGGCGTGCGAGGGCGACACCGCCATCTACTTCGCGCTGCCGCCGGCGATCACGATCAAGGCCTGTGAAGCGCTGCAGCGGATGGGCGTCCCGGCCGGCACGGTGCTCGCGCTGGAGAAGCCCTTCGGGTCTAGCGCCGAATCCGCCCACGACCTCAACGAGCTGCTGCGGCGCATCGTGCCGGAGTCCAGGATCCACCGGGTGGACCACTTCCTCGGCCGCAGCACGGTGCTGAACCTCCTCGGTGTCCGGTTCTGCAACCGGATGCTCGAACCGGTGTGGAACTCCCAGCACATCGCGCGGGTCGACATCGTCTACGACGAGCAGCTCGGCCTGGAGGACCGGGCCCGCTACTACGACCATGCCGGCGCCCTGGTCGACATGATCCAGAGCCACCTGCTGCAGGTACTGGCCTTCTTCGCGATGGAACCGCCGGCGTCGATGGGGGAGGCCGACCTGCGCGACGCCAAAGGCATCGTGCTGCGCGCCACCCATGTCTGGGACGACGACCCGGTGGCCGCCTCTCGCCGCGCCCGCTACACCGCCGGACGGATCGGGGACCGCGACCTGCCCGCCTACCTGGATGAGGACGGCGTCGACGCCGCCAACGACACCGAAACCCTTGCCGAGCTCACCGTTGAAGTGGCCACCTGGCGCTGGGCCGGCGTGCCGTTCACCCTGCGCTCCGGCAAGGCGCACGGCCACCGGCGGCGCGAGATTATGGTGACGTTCAAGCCGGCCGAGCGGGTCCCCGACGGGCTAGAGGGCGAGGCGCCGGCCGACGTGCTGCACATTGCGCTGGCCCCGGAGACGATCTCGCTGGAACTGAACATGAACGGCCCCGGCGATCCCGAGACGCTCAGTCGCGAGGTGATGGAGGCCGACTTCGCGCCCGGCCGGCTCGACGCCTACGGCGAGGTCTTGCGGGGAGTCCTGGACGGCGACCCGGCGCTGTCGATCCGCGGGGACACCGCCGAGCAGTGCTGGCGCATCGTCGAGCCGGTGCTCCAGGCTTGGCGCGACAACCGGGTGCCGATGCAGGAGTACGCGGCGGGCTCGGCCGGGCCGGACGGCTGGCGAACAACGACAGACGTGGGCAGGTTCCCGCTCACCGATGACTCCTGGCACCGCCGACGCGCCGGACGGGAGTCCTCGCGTAGGGAGGCTGAGTGAGCCATCACGCCGGTGAGGGCGGACGGCGGCAGATCAGGTGCGCGACGAGGGCGGACCAGCCGGGCTGGTGGGAGGCTCCCAGCCCTGCGCCGGTGTCCCCGTCGAAGTACTCGGAGAAGGTCGGGTGGCCGTCCCAGAGCGGGCCCCCGGGATGGTCGGCGGGCTGGCTGGGCCGCCTGCCGTCAGGTCCGGGTCGGAACAGTCCGAGGACGCGCTCAGTGATCTCGTCGGCGGCCTGGGCGAGGTCGATGCGGTGGCCCGAGCCGGTGGGGAACTCGACCTGGACGTTGCGGCCCGCCCCGTCGGCGTAGGTCCGCAGTGCTTCGATGAGCAGGGCGTTGACGGGCAGCCAGACCGGGCCGCGCCAGTTCGAGTTGCCGCCGAACAGGGCGGTGTTCGACTCCGCGGGCTGGTAGCCCATGCTGAACTCGCGTGACCCGATCCGCACGGTCGCCACGTTGCGGTAAGCGGCCGACAGCGACCGCACGCCGTGCGGCGAGAGGAACTCCGCCTCGTCCAGCACCCGGGCCAGGATCCGGACGTAGCGGTCCGGGGGAACCAGGGTCAGGGCGCCGCGGCGCTCCCGGTCGCTGTGGATCACCACGCGGCGCTCGAGCAGGTCCGCCCGGTTCTGCTCCAGCCAGCCGCGCCGCTGCGTGAACCCGGCGAGTTCGGTGATCCAGTCCGGGGGCAGGGCGACAGCGAGTAGCGGTACGAGCCCGACATAGGAGCGAATCTTGAGCGCCGTCGCCTCTCCGGCCACGTCGACAAGGACGTCGTAGTAGAAGCCGTCCTCGTCGTCCCACAGGTTGGTGCGCGTGGTGCCGAACTCGTCCAGGGAGTCGGCGATCGACAAGAACCGCTCCAGGAAGGTGATGGGAAGCTCGCTCCATCCGGGGTCGTGACGGGCGAGCTCCTGGGCGATCCGGAGCATGGAGAGGAACGCGGACGCGACCCAGCTTGTCGCGTCAGACTGCTCGAGCCGGTAGCCGCCCGGCACGTCGCGAGACCTGTCGAGCACCGAGATGTTGTCCATTCCGAGGAAGCCGCCGCCGAAGAGGTCGTTTCCGCTGGGGTCCTTGATGTTCGTCCACCAGCTCAGATTGATCAGCAGCTTGGTTGCCATGCGGCTCAGGAAGACCCGGTCGCGGGCGCCGTCGATCCCGTAGACCAGCCAGGTCGCCCACGCCTGCACCGGCGGGTTCACGTCGGAGAACGACCACTCGTACGCCGGTAGCTGCCCCGAGGGGTGCATCGCCCACTCCCGACACAGCAGCAGCAATTGATGCTTGGCGAACTCCGGGTCGAGGTGGGCGAGAGTCACGGCGTGGAAGGCCAAGTCCCAGGCCGCGAACCAGGGGTACTCCCAGTCGTCGGGCATCGAGATCACGTCGGCCAGTTCGAGGTGGGTCCACGCCGTGTTTCGAGCCCGCGGCTGGCGTGGCCGGCGCGGCGGTGGAGGTTGCGG
>JAEYNS010000113.1 GCA_023412435.1 Actinomycetes bacterium
TGCAGCTGGCGGATGTCCCAGGGGGCCTGCGGGCTGGGCTTGACCCGCGGGCCGCGCGTGAACGGCACCACGCCGGGGTGGCCCAGGGGGCGATCCGACCTGGTGTAGAGAGGCTCGATGGTGAGCCCGTCGACGGTGGTGGTGCGCAGCCGTGCCATCGCCTGGTCGGTGGTGAGTTCCTTGCCCTCGGGGCGCTTGCGGTTGAGTACCTTCAGCACCTCGGCGTCCCAGTCCTCGCGGGTGGGCGCAGCGAAGTCCCCGGCAAGGAGCAGAGGGGAATCGGTCATGCCGGTAGCCTATCGCCGCTGACCGGGTGCGCGGGTAAGGTCAGACCAAAAAGTGCTGGCTGGGACAGATTCAGCTCACCTGCTGGACCAGCGCCTCCGCGGATCGGACCATGATCGCCGTCTCCCGCTCCCAGTCGGGCTCCTGGCCGCGAAACGGCCCGGTCGCCAGCGAGATGATCACCGCGGCGGCGCGCAGCCGCAGCTGGGTCGGGTCGACCCTGGTGTCGAAGACCGGCACCCACTCCCTGACCAGTTGGTGCACCCGCGCCTCCTGGGCCGGGTTCATCCGCTGAATCGTCGACAGGTGCGCCACCAGGCAGGCCAGGTCGTCGACCCGGTGGCCGGGGCCGATGGTGTCGACGTCGAGCAGGCCGCAGATGCGGCCGCCCCTGACGTGCAGCTGGCCCTCATGAAAGTCGCCGTGGGTGGCCTCGTAGCCCGGCCCGACCACCGCCACGCCCTGCTGGATCAGCGTGACCAGCCGGCTCAGGCGGGCCTCCAGCGCCGGGGCGGCTCTCGCGACGACCATGGCGTAATGCTCGACGGCCTCGCTCCAGGGCGGGCGCCGCTCAAGGTGGATGACGCTGCCCGGCAGCGAGTCGAGCAGCCCGATCAGGTCCTCCGCCGAGCACGGTTCCTCCGGTTCGAAGACTGCCCGTGCCAGCGGCACCCCCGGCAACTCCCGCAGCACCAGCAGATGGTCGTCCGTGGTGGCGGCGATCGGGGCGACCGGGACGCCGGCCGTCGCCAGCAGGCGGTGCCGCCGCAGTACCTCGTCGAACAGCCGCTGCCGCAGCACCTTGACGTAGACCGCTTCGCCGGTGGTCCGGTCCGCCACCCGCACCACAGCCCGCCGGCGCGGCCGGTAGCCGACCATTTCGAGGTCCAGGTCGGACGCGGCGACGGGTCGCGCGAACACCTCGTGGGCATTGCAGACCTGGGCCATCGATTCGGCGTAGGCGGCGCGGGCCAGGCCGGGCAGGTCAGGGTCCTGGGGGTAGAGCCAGACCGCGACCTCGCGCTCGCCGTCGGCGAAGATCTCCGCCGCCGCGTCGCTGGCCACCGGCCCGGACGCCCGGGCGCTCACCCCGAGCAGCTCCTCGCGGCGTCCGTAGGGCCAGTCGACCACCGCCGAGTAGGTGGCGGTCGTGGAGTGCGGCGGGTTGGCGTCCACGTGGTCGAGCGCCCAGCTCACCAGCGTCCCGCCGGCGTGGCCGATGGCGGCCTCGATCAACCCGCCCACCTCGGTCGAGGTGAGCAGGGACGAGCCGTCCGGGTCCTGCTGGTTCACGTGGCCTCCGGCGTGGGGAACACCGAGCAGATTATTGCCCGCGCGGCTCTTCGGCAGCGGGCGCACCGAGGTTCGTCAGTCGGACCCGTGCCGCCCGACGTCCGTCCAGCTCGGTGACCCGCAGCTGGAGCCGGGCGGGACCGGAGCCGTCGGGGTCGACCGGCTGCAGGACCACGTCGCAGGTGTCGTCGAGTTGCGGCAGACTGCCGAGCTGGGCCATCAGGTAGCCGGCAACCGTGTCGTAGGGGCCTTCGGGAAGGGCGAAGCCGAACTCGTCGGCGAAGGCGCCAAGGGTCATCAGGCCATCCAGGTCGACCGAGGAGTCGGTGTTGGCCAGGCTGCCGGAGGCCTCGGCGTCGAACTCGTCGGTGATCTCACCGATCAGTTCCTCGATCAGGTCCTCGATGGTGACGATGCCCGCCGTGCCGCCGTACTCGTCGCGGACGATCACCAGGTGCGCCTTCGACTGGCGCATCTCGGTGAGCGCCCGCAGGATGCGCATGCTCTGCGGCAGCGAGGCCACCGGCCGGACCAGCCTGCTGAGCGGCCCGTTGGCGGCGGCCTCGTCCAGCCCCACCAGGTCGCGCAGGTGGACGAAGCCCAGCACGTCGTCGGAGTCCTCACCGATCACCGGGTAGCGGCTGTGCGAGCCGCCCTGCACCTCGGCGAGGGCCTGGCTGGCCGGCATCGTGCCGTTCAGGAAGTCGACCTCGGTGCGCGGGATCATCGCCTCCCGCAGGCTGATCCCGCCCGCGGAGAAGACGTCGTCGACGATCTGGCGCTCCTCGTCGCCGAGGGTGGTCGAGGAGCCCACCATCGAGCGCAGCTCCTCGTCGGTGACCTCGCCGCGACCGGCCGCGGGGTCGCCGCCGAGCACCCGGACCAGGGCGTTGGTGGACACCCCGAGGAACCAGATCACCGGCTTGGTGATGGTGGCGATCGCCTTCACCAGCGGACCGAGCGTCATGGCGAAGCTCTCGGCGCGCTGCATGGCCAGCCGCTTGGCGGTCAGTTCGCCGACGACGATCGAGAAGTACGAGATGACGACGGTGATGAGCACCAGCGCCAACCCGTCGGCCACCGGCTCGGGGACCCCCCACGTGACGAGGACGTCACCGAAGGCGTCCGACAGCAGCGCACCGCCGAAGGCGGCCGACAGGAACCCCGACAGCGTGACGCCGATCTGAACCGCTGACAGGAACAGGTTCGGATCGGCGCTGAGTTCGGCCACGGTACGGCCCCGTTTGCCCCGCTGGGACAGCTGTTTCAGCTGGCTCTCGCGCAGCGAGACCAGCGCCATCTCGGCCGCCGCGAAGACGCCTCCGACCAGGATGAACAAGAAGATCAGCAGGATGTTGCCGATGATCGTGTCCATCCGGCTCCTTTCCTCGGGTGCGAGCATTCTACCGGGAGCCGTCCAGCGGGCCTCCCGTCCGGCTCATCCGGGCTCCCGGCACAGACCCGTCCGGCGCCGGCCGTCCCAACTTCTGCCACCAGCCGGGGCTGGCCGACAGCTGCGTCAGCCAGCCCCGCTATCTGGCAGAAGCTGGACGAAGGGCCAGCAGGCCGGGCGCGGCCACGGCGCCCTGCCGGGCGGTGGTAGCGTCCACTGCCATGGCATCGGCGGGTTTCAGCTTCGCGTCAGGGAACCTGCGCAAGCTGCTGGACGCGCCGCGCTACCTGCTGGGCGGCCTGCGCGCCAGGACGGCGGTGCGCGACCCGCACCAGTGGGTGATCGGCTCGGCCTTCGGGGTGGCGGACGGGGCCCTGGCCTTCGCCCGAGCCGCACGCGAGCTGGCCGACCCGCCCACGCTGACCTGGCTGGCCGGCTCCGAGGAGGAGGCAGCCCAGGCACGCGAGGCCGGCTTCCCCCACGTCGTCGCCAAGCACGGCAGGGAGGGCTTCGAGGCGACCCTGCGGGCAGGCCTCGTGGCGATCACCCACGGCTTCGGCGACGTCAACCGGTACGCCGTGAGCGGCGCAGTGATCGTGCAGCTGTGGCACGGCGCCCCGCTGAAGAAGCTGCACTCCGACTCCCCGGCGATCGTCGGCGCGGGAGCGCTCGGCCGGATCCCCCCGATGGCAGCCCTCACCCGCTGGGCCTACCGGCTGGGCAGTCGGCGGATCAGCCTGCTGCCGGTGTCCTCGCCGTTCTTCCAGCCTTTCCTGCGCAGCGCCTTCCACCTCACCGACGAGGTGCGGGTGCTCGGCGAGCCGCGCACCGACGTCCTGTTCCGGGGCACGCCGGACGAGCTCAGCGCAGCCGCCCGGGACCTGCTGGCGAGCCGGCTGGGAGACCTGGGCGAGTCCCGAGTCGTGCTCTTCGCCCCGACCTGGCGCGACGGCGACCCCGACCCGTCGATCCCGACCGACGCGGAATGGCAGTTGATCGAGGAGTTCTGCGAGCGCCACGACGTGATCCTCGTGATCCGGCCCCACCTGCTCGGGGTCGGCGCCTACCACGGGCGGACCTCGAGGGTGCGGTTGCTGCCGCCGAGCGTCCAGCCCGAATCGATGCCGCTGCTGTGGGGCGCGGCGGCGCTCGTCACCGACTACTCCTCGATCCTCGTCGACTACTCGGTGACCGGACGTCCCGTGGTGCTGCTCGCTCCCGACCTTGAGTGGTACTCCGGCACCAGGGGCCTCTACGTCGACTACGCCGAGCTGGCCAACGGCTGCTGGACCACCTCCTGGCCCGAGACGCTCGCCGCGCTGGAGTCCGTCTTCACCGATCCCGACCAGCGGGCAGCAGCCGAGCAGCACAGCCGTGGCCTCGCCACGCGGTTCCACACCTACACCGACGGACGCAGCGCGCGGCGGGTGGCGGTGGCGGCGGCCGACCTCGTCAGGCAGCGGTTCGGGACGTACTGAGCCCCGGCCGGGCTGGAGCGTTCAGCGCCCGGGCCCGGCTGCCACCGTGTGTGCCCCAGTCTCTTATACACATCAGACGCTGCCGACGA
>JAEYNS010000269.1 GCA_023412435.1 Actinomycetes bacterium
GTCCAGGTCGCCGCGCAGCGCAGCCCTGATCGCCTCGAGGACAGCCCCGGCGGGGGCGGCCGCCGGGGCGGCCACCGCCCGGCGCCAGACCTTCAGTCGCCGTTCGGCGACGGTCAGGTCGGCGGTGGTGAACTCCCAGTCGGTGCGGTAGTGCCGAGCGAGCAGCGCGAGCCGGATCGCCATCGGGTCGAAGCCCTCCACGATCAGGTTGCTGACGAAGACAAGGTTGCCCAGCGACTTGCTCATCTTCTCCCCGGCCAGGCCGACCATCCCGACGTGCAGGTAGGCGCTGGCGAACGGCTCGCCGGTGATGGCGGTGGCCTCCGCCGCGCACATCGGGTGGTGCGGGAAGGCGAGGTCGTTGCCGCCGGCCTGCACGTCGAAGGCGGGTCCGAGGGTGCTGACCGCCAGCGCGGTGCACTCGATGTGCCAGCCAGGGCGGCCCTGCCCGAACGGCGAGGCCCAGGCCGGCTCGCCGGGACGTGCCACCCGCCAGGCCAGGCAGTCCAGCGGGTGCCGCTTGCCGGGCCGGCCGGGGTCGCCGCCCCGCTCGGCGAACAGCGCGAGCGCCTCGCCCTCGGACATCCCGCCGAGGTCGAGGTCCGCCACCTCGAAGTACCAGTCGGGGTATTCGGGGTCGTCCACCTGGTACAGCCGTCCGGTCCGCTGCAGGTCCTGCAGGGTCGCGATGATCACCGGCAGGCTGTCGACGACCCCGAGGTAGGGGTCAGGCGGCAGCACCCGCAGCGCCGCCATGTCAGCGCGGAACAGGTCGGTCTGCTCGTGGGCGAGCTCCGTCCAGTCGACCCCGGTGGCATTCGCGCGCTCAAGCAGGGGGTCATCCACGTCGGTGACGTTCTGCACGTAGTCGAGCCGATGGCCGCAGTCCAGCAGCGCACGGTTCAGCAGGTCCAGCGCGACATAGGTGAAGGCGTGACCCAGGTGGGTGGCGTCATACGGGGTGATTCCGCAGGCGTAGACCCGCGCCGTCCCGCCGACCGGGGCCAGCGGCACGCGGGCGCCGGACCTGCTGTCCTGCAGGTGGACGGTACCCGCCGAGGCGGGCAGCGACGGGAGGTCGGGACGGGGCCAGGCGAGCACGCTGCGCAGCCTACCGGCGGACACCCGGCGCGCACGGACGCTGCCCGACCGCTGGAGTGGTTAGGCTGGGGCGGGCGAAAGGGGTCTGGATGGGGTGGCTGGAAGCGATCGTGCTCGGGATCGTGCAGGGGTTGACCGAGTTCCTTCCCATCTCCTCCAGCGCCCACCAGTCCATCGTCGGACAGCTCTTCCTGGGCGGGCGCGACCCGGGGGCCGCGTTCACGGCGATCACCCAACTGGGCACCGAGACCGCCGTCGTGGTCTACTTCGCCCGCGACATCTGGCGGATCATCAAGCACTGGACCCTCGCCCTTGTCGGGCGGATGCCCCGCAACGACCCGGACGCCAGGATCGGCTGGCTGGTGATCATCGGGTCCATCCCGATCGTCGTGGCAGGGCTGCTCTTCGAGGATGCGATCGACACCTGGCTGCGGAACCTGTGGATCACCGTCGCGATGCTGGCGGGGGTCGGCATCGTGTTGTGGCTGGTCGACCGGTTCGCCCGACACACCTACGAGCTGTCCGAACTGACCTGGCTGGACGGCATTGCGCTCGGCTTCGCGCAGGCGTTGGCACTCATCCCTGGGGTCTCGCGCTCGGGAGCAACGATCTCCGCGGGCCTGTTCCTGGGCTACTCGCGGCCGGCGGCCACCCGCTACGCCTTCCTGCTCGCCATTCCCGCCGTCTTCGGGTCAGGCATCTACAAGCTGAAGGACCTCGGTGCCGAGACCGGCCTGGCGTGGGGGCCGACGGCGGTGGCGACGGCGGTCTCGTTCGTGGTCGGGCTCGGGGTCATCCACTGGTTGCTGCGGTACGTCAGCAAGCACAGCTTCGCGATCTTCGTCTGGTACCGGCTGGCACTGGCCGCCGTCCTCGCCGGGTTGCTCGCGCTCGGCTACCTGCAGCCCTGACATGCAGCGCCGACCAGTAGGCACCAGCGGGCTCCAGGTCTCCCGGCTCGGTCTCGGGACGCTGACCTGGGGGCGGGACACCCGCGCCGAGGACGCCCGGGCCCTGCTGCGCGGCTTCGTCGCGGCCGGCGGGTCGCTGATCGACACCGCCGCCGCCTACGGGGCGGGCGAGGCGGAGCGGATGATCGGCCGGATGATCCGCACCGACGTCCGCCGCGAGGACCTGGTGATCGCCACCAAGGCAGGGTTCGGAGTCCGCGACGGCGAGCGGGTGATCGACACCTCACGGCAGGCGCTGCTGGCCGACCTGCGCGATTCGCTGCGCCGGCTGGGCACCGACCACATCGACATCTGGCAGATCCACGCCTGGGGCTCGGCACCGCTGGAGGAGTCGCTGGCCGCGGTCGACACGGCGGTCTCGGCAGGCGACGTCCGCTACGCCGGAGTCTCCAACTTCGTCGGCTGGCAGACCGCGCAGGCCGCCACCTGGCAGAGTGCCTTCCCGGGCAGAGCCCCGATCACCTCGGCCCAGGTGGAGTACTCGCTGCTCGCCCGCAGGGCCGAGATCGAGGTGATTCCTGCCGTCCGTGCCTTCGGGATCGGCCTGTTCCCCTGGTCGCCGATCGGACGGGGGGTGCTCACCGGCAAGTACCGGCAACGGATCCCGCGCGACTCCCGCGGCGCGGCCACCCACTTCGCCTGGTTCGTCCAGCCCTACCTCGAGGCCAGGTCCCGCTCGGTGGTGGACGCGGTAGCGGTCGCTGCGGACGGCCTCGATCTCACGCCCGCTCAAGTGGCGCTGCTGTGGGTGCGGGATGCGCCGGGGGTGACCGCTCCCCTGCTCGGCGCCAGAACGGCGGCGCAACTGGAGGGCTATCTCGAGGTGGAGGACGTCGTCCTGCCGGCCGAGATCGTGGCAGCCCTGGACGACGTCTCGGGTGGGCCGAACGCCGGTCGCGAGCCCGAGGAATCCGACTGAGAGCCAGGCGGCGGCCGTCCGGACGAACCCGAGCTCCGTTCGGCTCACCGGGGCGCCACACCGCCCAGGGCCCGGTGGCGGGAGAATTCGGTATCTGTGGCGGGTGGGCGCTGTCAGCGCACCGGGCGTCCCTAGCATGGCGGCGTGGACTTCTCCCTTGAACTGACCCCCGACCTGGCCTCCGTCTTCCTCACGCTGTTCGTGCTGGAGCTGGTGCTCGGGGTCGACAACGTGATCTTCATCTCGATCCTGGCCTCGAAGCTGCCGCGCGAGCAGCAGGCGAAGGCCCGCAACCTCGGCCTCACCCTGGCCATGGTGATGCGGGTAGGGCTGGTGTTCCTGGCCGGCTGGATCATCACGCTCAAGGAGGATGTGGTCCAGTTCGCCGGGATGGGGTTCTCGATCAAGGACTTCATCCTGATCTTCGGCGGCCTGTTCCTGGTGTACAAGGCGGTGCATGAGATCCACCAGAAACTCGAGGGCGCCGAGGACCACCACGAGACCGGTGCCGCCGCGGTGGGGTTCGGCTCGGTGATCGCGCAGATCCTCGCCCTCGACATCGTGTTCTCGCTCGACTCGGTGATCACCGCGGTCGGGATGACCGAGAACATGATCGTGATCATCACCGCCGTGGTGGTCTCGTTCGGGATCATGTTGTTCGCGTCCCGGTTCATCTTCGCCTTCGTCAACCAGCATCCGACGGTGAAGATGCTGGCGCTGTCCTTCCTGCTGCTGATCGGCGTCTTCCTGATCGCCGAGGGCTTCGGCTACCACATCGACAAGGCGCTGATCTACGGCCCGATGGCGTTCGCGATCCTCGTCGAGGCGCTGAATCTGGTCGCCGCCGCCCGCAAGGCCAAGCGCGAGCAGACCCGCCGCACCGCGCTGCAGCTGCGGCCCACCTACCCGGGTGTGGACGAGTCGGTGGCCGTGGCCGCCGCGCTGTCCAGGGCTGCGGGCGCCGGCTCGGTCGGGCTGTCCCGCAAGCCGGTCGCCGGTGACGAGCCCCTTGTCGATGAGCGGGCAGGGCTGGGCTGAGGCCCGGTTCCCGTCCGGGAGGTAGCGGCCGAGCCCGGGCTCAGGCTTCGTCGAGCAATCGGTCCAGCACCCGGCAGCCGAACTCCAGCGACGCCACCGGAACCCGCTCGTCGACACCGTGGAAGAGGGCGGCGAAGTCGAGTTCGGGAGGCAGCCGCAGCGGCGCGAAGCCGAAGCACCGGATGCCGAGGCGTGACCAGGCCTTGGCGTCGGTGCCGCCGCTCATGATGTACGGCACCGGGATCGCCTCGGGGTCCTCCGCCCGCAGAGAGCGGCCCATCGCTGCCACGAGGTCGCCCGAGAAGTCGGTCTCGACCGCGATGTCGGCGGTCTCCACCTCGTAGCGCACCTTGTCACCGAGCAGGTCGCGGATCGTGGCGTAGAACTCGTCCTCGTACCCGGGCAGGAACCTGCCGTCGAGGCCGGCGGTGGCCTGGCCGGGGATGACGTTCATCTTGTAACCGGCCTGCAGCATCGTCGGGTTGGCGGTGTTCGACATGGTGGCGCCGATCATGCGGGCCAGCGAACCGACCCTGGCCAGGGTCTCCTCAGCCGTCTCGGCAGTCAGCTGGACGCCGAGCGCGTCCTCGATCGCCTGGAGCAGCGCCTGCTGCGCCGGATGGAGACGCACCGGCCAGCGATGGTTGCCGATCCGGGTGACCGCCTCGGCCAGCGAGGTGATCGCGTTGTCGTCGTTGCGGAAGGAGCCGTGTCCGGCACGCCCCTCGGCGATCAGGTTCAGCCAGGCGATGCCCTTCTCCGCGACCTGGATGAGGTAGAGGCGGCGCTGGTTCACCGTCAGCGAGAACCCGCCCACCTCGCCGATCGCCTCGGTGCAGTCGGCCAGCAGGTCGGGGTGGTTGGCGGCCAGCCAGCCCGCGCCGAGCGGCCCGCCGGCCTCCTCGTCGGCGGTCATCACCAGCCGGA
>JAEYNS010000294.1 GCA_023412435.1 Actinomycetes bacterium
CCTCACCTCCCCGCTGGGTAGGGCGCTGCACTTCTTCTTCTACGACGTCGGCAAGCTGTTCCTGCTGCTGACCGGGTTGATGTTCGTGATCGGCATGCTGCGGGCCAGCTTCAACCTGGAGCGGGCCCGTGCCTACCTCGAGGGCAGGGGCCTGTTCGTCGGACTGTTCCTCGCGGTCGTGCTCGGCGTGGTCACCCCGTTCTGCTCCTGCAGCTCGATCCCGTTGTTCATGGGCTTCGTCGCCGCCGGGATCCCGCTGGCGATCACCCTCACGTTCCTGCTGGCCTCGCCGCTGGTCAGCGAGATCGCCGCGATCATGATTGGCGACCAGTTCGGCTGGCCGATCGCCGCCGCCTACCTCGTCTCCGGATCGGCGCTGGCCATGGTCGTGGGCTGGGTCTTCTCGCGGTTCCGGCTCGACCACTGGGTCGAGGACATGGTGCTCACCACCCGGATCAGCCGCCTCCGGGTGGACGGACACGTGCCCACCCTCGCCGAACGGGTCGAGGCGGCACGTGAGGAGACCAGGGAGATCTTCGGCCGGATCTGGAAGTGGATCCTGATCGGTGTCGGCATCGGCGCCGCCATCCACGGCTGGGTGCCCGCGGAGTTCTTCGCCGCCTGGGCCGGCCCCGACAACCCGATCGCCGTCCCGATCGTGACGCTCGCGGCGATCCCGCTCTACGTCAACGGCGCCGGCGTGGTTCCGATCGCCGAGGCGCTGTGGGCCAAGGGCATGAGCCTCGGCACGGTCATGGCCTTCATGATGAGCGCCATCGCGCTGTCCATCCCGGAGGCGATCATGCTGCGTCGCGTCCTCAAGCCACCGCTGCTGATCCTGTTCTTCGCCGCCGTCGCAATCGGCATCATGCTGATCGGGTTCGGCTTCAACCTCGTCTTCCCCTGACCCGCCGGCGGGCGGTCGTCACCCACCGACGAAGCCGCACCCACTGCGC
The DNA here is from genome assembly GCA_023412435.1 of Actinomycetes bacterium. GTDB lineage: Bacteria > Actinomycetota > Actinomycetes > Propionibacteriales > Propionibacteriaceae > Propionicimonas. The sequence goes on from JAEYNS010000294.1 coordinate 957, forward strand.
CTCACCGTTGCTGGGTGCCGGTCGTCACCGGCTGCCGCGCGGGCGCCGGGTCCAGGAGCTGCTGGATCGCCTCCAGCGCGTCCGGATTGACCCAGTACCAGGTCTGGCGGCCGTCCCGCTCCCGCTCCACGAAGCCGGCGTCGTACAGCGCGCCCAGATGGTGAGTCACCGTCGGCTGGGTCAGCCCCAACTGGTCGGCCAGCACCCCGGTCGTGGCCCGGCCGTCCGCCGAGGACCGGATCAGGCTGAGCAGCCGCAGCCGGCCCGGGTCGGCGAGCACCTTCAGGGCTCCGGCCAGCGCCAGTGCATCGTCCGGCTCCAGCGGGGCCTGCAGCACCGGGGAGCAGCACAGGTCGCTGACCAGATTGAGCCGCCGGGGCTCGTCTTGTGAACTCATAGAGTTATGTCTATCATATCGATCGCCGTCAACCAATCGATGTACCTCTATGGATGGAGTTCCGGTGATCGAGTACCTCACCACCCTTGCCGCCACCGTCGCGGGCGATGTGTGGACGACCCTCGTCCACAACTGGCCGTACCTGCTCACGAGCGTGGTGGTCGCGTCCCTCGTGCAGGTGTACCTGGATCAGGATCGACTCGCCGGCTGGTTGCGCCGCCGGACCTGGGTCGCGGTGCTCGGGGCGGTCGCGCTGGGCGCCCTCACTCCGTTCTGCTCGTGCGGCACCACCGCGATCGTGCTGGGCGGCCTCGCCTCGGCTGTGCCCTGGGCCCCCATCGTCGCGTTCATGGCTTCCTCGCCGCTGACCAGCCCCGAGGAGTACGTGCTGTCGGTCGGTCTGTTCGGGCCGGCCTTCGCCACCACCTTCTTCGTCGCAGCGATCGCCGTCGGCCTGCTCGGCGGGGCCGCGGCGTGGTGGCTGGAACGCCGCGGACTGCTCACCGGTCAGGTCCGGATGGCAGCGCCCGTGTCGGCTCCCGGAGGCTGCGGGGACACCTGCGGCGGGGATGCCCCCGCCGCCGAGCCGGTCGGGGCCGGAGGCGTCCGGCTCCTCACCATCACCGACACCACCGCTGTCACCGTCACCCAGCCCACCAAGCTGGCGCTGCTGGGCGGGGCCCTGCTGGCCAACACCCGCCGGCTGGCGTTCTACTTCCTGGCCTTCGCGACCCTCGGCTACCTGGTCATCCGGATCCTGCCCACCGGCCTGCTCACCGACTGGCTCGGCTCCGGGAACCCGGTCTGGTCGGTGCCGCTGGCGGCCGTCCTCGGCATCCCCGTGTACCACAACACCGACGCCTCGCTCCCCCTGGTCGCCGGCCTGATGCAGGGCGGCATGGCCCCCGGCGCCGCCCTCGCCTTCCTCATCACCGGCGCCGGCACCAGCGTGGGCGCGATCAGCGGCATGCTCGTGATCGCGCGCTGGCGCATCGTCGCCCTCGTCGTCGGCACCCTGGTCGTCACCGGGATCGCCACCGGCTGGCTCGCGGCACTGTGGCTCTGAGGCCGGGAGCTGGTCAGCGCCGAGAGAGAAGCGTGACGGGGTCGGCGGGTGGTGGCCCATGGACGATCACCTGGAACCCCGCCGAACCGACCCGGCCGCGCGCGGCGTCCCGTACTCTCGCCTCATGGCCATGGCAGGGACCGGGGCCGCTGAGGGCACGGCAGTCCGGTCGCCAAGAGCACGCTGGCTCCTGACGGCAGCCAGCATCCTCGCGATCCTGCCCGCGTTCGCGTCGTGTGGGACCCCCGCGGGTCACGTCGAGGGGGTCACGTACCTGCGCGGCGGCATCATCCAGACCACCCGCGAGGACGCCGAGGTGACCGCCACCGCCACCGGCCAGGGCGCGGGCGACGTCGTCACGACCACCACGAACGACGGCCGGTTCAGCTTCACCCTTCCGCCGGGCACCTACGAGCTGGCCGGAACGCTCACCACCCGGATGCCGGGCGGCCACCTGACCCCGGAACAGGTGACGGTCAGCGCGGGTCAGACAGTCACCGTGGAGCTCTACGCCAACCTGCCCTGACCGCGAGTTCGTCGAATGGATCCATCGAGGACGGCACCGGCGCGGCAGCCCGGGACGGCCCGGGGAGGTAGGCGATGTCGGGGGCGAAGTTCGCGCGTCGGGCGGCGCGGCGGAGAGCGGCGAGCACCGGGGTGCCGAGGACACAGACGAGCACGACGTTGGTGATGGCGCGCCCGGTGTCCCAGACCGCGGTGGAGGTGATCAGGGTGAACCAGGCGAACCGGCTCAGGTTGTCGGCCAGCAGGGCTCCGGGGACGTAGGCCAGGCCAGGGTCGGCGGCGGTGCCGTCGGCGAGGTAGGGCCAGAACCACAGGTTCATCAGGAGTCCGAACCCGTAGGCGGCGAGGATGCCGTAGCCGGCGAGCAGGGCGAGTTCGGTGCGGCCACGCAGAGGGTGGCCGAACCAGGTGTCCGGCAGCAGGCCTGCGCCCATCCCGACCCAGGCGGAGGCCAGCATCTGGAACGGCAGCCAGGGCCCGACGCCGGAGGTGAGCAGGGCTGAGGCGAACAGCGAGGTGCAGCCGAGGGTGAAGCCGAACCCGGGGCCGAGGACGCGGCCGGCCAGGATGAGCAGGAAGAAGACGGTCTCGATGCCGTTGGTGCCGGCGCCGAGGGGACGGACGGCGGCGTTCACCGCGGACAGCACGCCGAGCATGGCCAGGGCCTTGGCGTCCATGCCGCCGTCGGTGAGCTGCACGAGGACGAGGACGACCAGGACGGGCAGGATCGCGACGAAGAGGTAGGGGGCGTCGACGGCGTGCTGGGCGGTCTCAGGTCCGGCGGGCAGCACCAGCGGCCAGGAGAACATGACGAAGCCGGCGAGAGAGGCGAGGGCCAGGACCAGCGCCGACGGGCGGCCGATCGGCACCGCGCGGGCCTGTCGTTGCGGGGTGGTCATGGCTCTGCCCTGCCGACCGCCCGGCTGACCTGGGAGACGGTCAGCCACTCCTGCGGGGCGAGGACTCGGGCGACCTGGGGAGCGAAGATCGCGGAGCTGGCCAGCACGTCGCGCGCGGTTCCGACGGCGATCACCTCGCCGGTGGCCATGACGACGGCACGGTCTGCGACCCCGGCGGCGAACTCGACGTCGTGGGTGGCGATCGCGATCGCCTTGCCGTCGGCCGCAAGCCGGCGCACGATCGCGGCGAGCGCGTCCTTGGCGAGGTAGTCCAGGCCGCGGGTGGGTTCGTCGAGCAGCACCACGGCGGGATCGGCGGTGAGCTGGATGGCGAGCACGAGGCTGAGGCGCTGGCCCTCGGACAGGTCGCGGGGGTTGCGGTCGTCGGGGATGCCGCGGGCGAGCTTGTCGAGCAGGACGCGACAGTGCCCGGCCGAACGTGCGGCGCTGCGGTCGGCGCTGGCGCACTCGGCGGCGACGGTGTCGAGGTACAGCAGGTCGGTGGCGGTCTGCGGGACCATCCGGACGCGGTCGCGGATGACGGCCAGCCCGGCGCCGGTGAGGTCGTCGCCGCGGACGCTGAAGCCCCCGCCGTCGAGGCGTCCGGCACCCGACAGCGCCCAGAGCAGGGACGACTTACCGGAGCCGTTGCGGCCGAGCAGGACGGTGACCTGGCCGGCGGGCAGATCCAGGTCGACGTCGCGGACGGCGCGCAGCGGGCCGTAGTCGACCTGGATGCGGCGGGCC
>JAEYNS010000114.1 GCA_023412435.1 Actinomycetes bacterium
CCCGCCTCGGCGCGCGCCGGGCGGGCGACCGCCCGGGCGACGGCTCATTCCACGACCGCGAGGTGCCGGTGGGCGGGATCGAGCCGGGTCGTGGTCTGCTGGACCTCGCGCCGCAGGTGCAGCATGCCGAGAGCGTCGGCCAGGGTGGCCGCCTCGACGACCCGCAGGCCGTCGATTCGCAGTCTGCTGCCTGCCGGCACCAGCGCGAGCTCGAAACCCAACCGGGTGGCTTCGGCCAGCCGTCGCTCGATGCCGGGCACCCGGCGCAGCTCACCCGAGAGGCCGACCTCTCCGAGCGCGATGATCGGCCGGTCGAAGGCGCGTTCGACACACGCCGAGGCGATCGCGACCGCTGTCGCCAGGTCGGTGGCGGGGTCGTTGACCCTTGCCCCGCCGACGGTGGAGACGTAGACCTCGCGAGTGTGGAGCTTCAGCCCCGCCTTGCGCTGCAGGACGGCCAGGATCATCGCCACCCGGGCCCCGTCGATCCCGTTGGTGACCCGCCGCGGGGCGGGCGCATTGCTCGGTACTACCAGAGCCTGCACCTCGGTGAGCAGCGGACGGCGGCCCTCGAGCGAGACGCCGAGGCAGGTGCCGGCGACCGGCTCGGCGTGGCGGGAGACGAACAGCCCGGACGGGTCGGCGACCTCGCGGATGCCGCCGGCGTCCATCTCGAAGCAGCCCACCTCGTCGGCGGGGCCGTACCGGTTCTTGCTCGCCCGGATCATCCGGAACCCGCCGTGCCGGTCGCCCTCGAAGGACAGGACCACGTCGACCAGGTGCTCGAGCGTACGCGGCCCTGCCACCGCGCCATCCTTGGTGACGTGGCCGATCAGCACCACCGGCATGGCGCGTTGCTTGGCCACCCGCACCAGGGCAGAGGTGACCTCACGGACCTGGGTGACCCCGCCGGGGACGCCGTCCACGCTGGGCAGGCCGACCGTCTGGACGGAGTCGAGCACGAGCAACTGCGGGCGCAGCTGCTCGATGTGGCCGAGCACGGTGGCGAGATCGGACTCGGCGGCCAGGTACAGGCCGTCGGTCACCGAGCCGGTCCGCTCAGCGCGTTGGCGCACCTGGGCCGCCGATTCCTCGGCGGTGACGTACAGCGTGGGGCGGCCTGCGCCCGCCCAGCGGGCCGCCACCTCGAGCAGCAGGGTCGACTTGCCCACCCCCGGCTCGCCTGCCAGCAGCACCACGGCCCCCGGGGTCAGCCCGGTGCCGAGCACCCTGTCGAGCTCGCCGATCCCGGTCGGGATGCCGGCTGTCGCGGTGGCGTCGACCTGACGGATCGGGACGGCGCTGCGCGTGGGGGTGGCCGCGGCGATCGTGACGGTGGGGGCGTGGCTCTCGGCGACGCTTCCCCAGGTCTGGCACTCGCCGCACCTGCCGACCCAGCGGACGGTGCTCCACCCGCACTCGCTGCAGCGGTAGGTACTGCTGTTCCTGGCCATGGCACCGACGCTAGCGGGCACCACCGACGAAACGACGATTCGACGCTCCGTTCGATTCCGATCAGGACTGATCGGAATCGCAGGACTCAGATGCGAACCAGGCCGTTCGGGGTACGGAAGACCGCGGCGTTCAGGCCCGGCTGGCCGTTGGGGGCGGTGAAGTTCAGCGTCACGCCGTCGAAGACCTCGCTCACATCCGTACCGAGCCAGGTCTCGAGTCGGGCCCGGTCACCGGCGATCTCGAGCTCCACCAGTTCGATGTCGCCCCGCAGTGCCTTGGGCTGCACCTCGTGGTCGGAGAGCCAGTGGATGAAGAACGGCAGCTGCGGGTCGGCCAGCAGCCCCTTGACCCCGATCTGCTCCCACTCGAGCTTGCGCCCGTCGGGGAAGTGGCGCATCCCCGGCACGGCCTGGCGGTCGAGGCGCTGCTCGAACGGTGTCAGGTCGTCCACCGAGATCACCCAGCCCAGCCAGCCGCCGCCCAGCTCGGAGCGCGCCCGCACGGCCTGCCCGAACGGCGCCTTCTCCGCTGCCGGGTGCTCCAGCACCTCCACCACCTCGATGTAGCGGTCGCCGGCCAGGGGCAGGATGTGATTGCGGGTACCGGAGCGGGGGTGGAAGCCGCCGTCGCGGAACCGCTCGCCGAGCAGGTCGCCCAGCCGCTGCGATTCGGCAGCCAGACCCGCCGGGCCGACTGCGAAGGTCACGTGATCGACATGCATGGCCCCCATTCTTGCCACGTCGGTAGCCAACCGCGAAATCGGGACGGGGGCGGACCTGACCGGGCGCGGCTGGGTCGCATGCCTACGATGGAGAACGTGACGAATCCACCGGGCGGTCCCGTGATCTCGATGTCGACGTCATCGGTCTACCCGGAATCGAGTTCGCGGGCCTTCGCGATCGCGCAGGATCTGGGCTTCGACGCGGTCGAGGTGATGGTGGGGATGGACGCCACGTCGTCCGACATCGACGCGCTCCAGCGGCTGCGTGACTACTACGAGATCCCGATCGGCTCGATTCACGCCCCTACCCTGCTGCTCACCCAGCGCACGTGGGGCCCGGACCCCTGGGACAAGCTCGAGAAGTCGGCCGAGGCAGCCGGCAGGCTCGGCGCCTCGGTGGTCGTGGTCCACCCGCCCTTCCGCTGGCAGCGCAGCTACGCCTCCGCGTTCACCGCGGGGATCCGGCAACTGCACCACACCACGGGGATCGTCTTCGCGGTCGAGAACATGTTCCCCTGGCGGGGACCGCGCGGCGCCGAGGTCCGTGCCTACGCCCCCAGCTGGGACCCGTCCCAGCTCGACCTCGACCACCTCACCCTCGACATGTCGCACGCCGCGACCGCCCGCCAGCAATCGCTCGACATCATCGAGGCGTGGGGCGACCGGCTGGCCCACGTCCACCTGACCGACGGGCTGAACGGGGTCTCCGACCTCCACCTGCTGCCCGGCGCGGGCAACCAGCGGGCCGACGAGGTGCTGGCCGAACTCGCCCGCCGTGGGTACACCCGGCAGATAGTGCTCGAGGTGAAGACCAACAACGCCGACCAGCCGGGTGAGCGGATCCGGCAACTCGCCGACGCGCTGGAGTTCGCCAGGACCCACACCCGCCTGCCGCAGGGAGACCGCCGGTGACCGGGCAGGACGGGGCCGCAGCCCCGGCGCCGGCCGCGGAGGCGCCGCTGCGGGCCGACGCGGTGGGGGAGCACCGCCAGCGTCCCGGGTTCGAGATCCTGCTGGTCCTGGGGGTGTCGCTGGGCCAGTCGGCGGTCTACTCGATCCTGTCGCTGGTGAACAAGCTGACCTACGAGGTGCCGCTCAACCAGCAGACCACGACGATGAACCCGTCGGTCACCCCCGACCGGCCCTGGCTCGACCTCGCCTACCAGCTGGCGGGCATCGTGTTCCCCGTGGTGCCGGCCGTGTTGGCGCTCTACCTGCTCCACGTGTCCGGCCAGCGGCGCCAGATCGGGTTCGACCTGCGCCGTCCCGGCTTCGATCTGGGCCGTGGCACGGCGATCTTCCTCGCCATCGGCATCCCGGGGCTCGCGCTGTACTACGTCGCCTGGATCGCCGGCTTCAACACGAACATCTCCCCCGCCAACCTCGCCGCGCAGTGGTGGACGGTGCCGGTCCTGATCGGCCTGGCCGCGATGAACGGCGTGCTGGAGGAAGTGGTCATGCTCGGGTTCTTCTTCACCCGGGCCACCGCGCTGAACTGGAAGCCGTGGGTGATCGTGGTCTCCAGCGCGCTGATCCGCGCCACCTACCACCTCTACCAGGGGTTCGGGAGCTTCGTCGGGAACCTTGTCATGGGCCTTGCCTTCGGCTACCTGTACCTGCGGTTCAAGCGGGTGGGTCCGCTGGTCGTGGCCCACACGCTGCTGGACGTGGCGGCCTTCGTCGGCTACTCGCTGCTGGCCCCGCTGGTCGACTGGCTGTAGTCCCTCGCGTTGAACCGTGGCGGCCCTAGGCTGGCGGGCATGGGTCCGGACTTCGGTGGCGGGATGGGCAACTTCGACGCCATGTTTCAACTGGTCAGCACGCTGATCGGCATCGGCTTCGTCGTGGTGATCGGCTCGATAGTGGTGGGACTGTTCAAGAAGGGGGCCCAGGCAGCCAGGAACAGCGCTGCGCCTGAGGTGACCGCCGCAGCGACCATCGTCGACAAGCGGGTCGAACTCTCCGGCGGCGGCACCACCGACACCCCGGGGATCATGAACGGCGACGGCACCTTCGGACCGTCGATCTCCTCTTCCAGCCCCGTCCGCCAGACCCACTACGTGACCTTCGAGCAGTCCGGCGGCGAGCGCTTCGAGCTCGAGGTGCCCGGACGCGAGTACGGCCTCCTCGTCGTCGGGGACGCCGGGTCGGTCACCATGAAGGGCAGCCGCTACCTCGGGTTCCAGCGCGAGATCCTGCGCTGACCAGCCCGGACGCGCTGCAGTCTCGCCGCCGGAGACCTCACCCGTGGCGGGACGAGGCCCCGGGCTAGGCTTGCGCCATGCGTGTTGGTGTGTTCGGGGCTACCGGTCAGGTGGGCGGCGTGATGCGGACGCTGCTGGCCGAGCGGAACTTCCCGGTGGACGAGATCCGGTTCTTCTCCTCGGCGCGGTCGGCGGGCAGCAGGCTGCCGTGGGCCGACGGCGAGGTCGAGGTGGAGGACACCCTCACCGCCGACTTCAGCGGCCTCGACCTCGCGCTGTTCTCCGCGGGCGCCTCGATGTCGCGGGAGTTCGCGCCGAAGGTCGCCGCCGCAGGGGCCGTGGTGGTCGACAACTCCTCGGCGTGGCGGGGTGACCCCGAGGTGCCGCTGGTGGTCAGCGAGGTCAACCCCGACGACGTCCTCGAACGCCCCAAGGGGATCATCGCCAACCCCAACTGCACCACGATGGCGGCGATGCCGGTGCTCAAGCCGCTGCACGACGCCGCGGGCCTGACCCGGCTCGTGGTCGCCACCTACCAGGCCGTCTCCGGCTCCGGCGTGAAGGGCGTGCGCGCCCTCGCCGATCAGGTGGCGGCCGTCGAGGAACCGGCCCGGCTCGCCCTCGACGGTGCGGCAGTACCGGCCGGCGACCCCGCGCCGTACGTGGCCCCGATCGCCTACAACGTCGTCCCGCTCGCCGGGTCGCTGGTCGACGACGGGCTGGGAGAGACCGACGAGGAGAAGAAGCTCCGCAGCGAGTCACGCAAGATCCTCCACATTCCCGACCTGCTGGTGGCGGGCACCTGCGTGCGAGTCCCGGTGTTCTCCGGGCACTCGCTGGTGATCCACGCCGAGTTCGCCGAGGAGATCAGCCCCACCAGGGCCACCGGCCTGCTCGCCACCGCGCCCGGGGTGGAAGTCGTGGACGTCCCGACCCCGCGGCTGGCAGCCGGGCGGAACCCGTCCTATGTCGGACGGATCCGCGCCGACCAGTCGGTGCCCGACGGCCGTGGGCTGGTGCTCTTCGTGAGCAGCGACAACCTGCGCAAGGGCGCTGCGCTGAACGCCGTCCAGATTGCCGAACTGGTGGCCGCGCAGTGACCACGCTGGCCGTCATCGGCGCCGGAGTGATGGGGGAGACCCTGATCGCCGGCCTGCTGCGCGCCGGCTGGGCGGCCGACCAGATCATCGCCGCCGACCGCCACCCCGCCCGGCTCGAGGAGATCTCGGCGCGGTACGGGATCGGCACCGCCGACACCGCCGAGGCCACCGGGCGGGCCGATACCGTGGTGCTCGTCGTCAAGCCGCAGGACATCGGCGAGGTACTGCCCCAGGTGGCCGGGTCACTGCGCCCCGACGGGCTCGTGGTCTCGCTGTGCGCAGGCATCACGACCGCCACCATCGAGGCGGCGCTGCCGTCCGGCACCCCCGTGGTGCGGGTGATGCCGAACACGCCCGCGCAGGTGGACGAGGGGATGGCTGCGATCTCGGCCGGAACCCTGGCGACCGCCGAGCACCTCGACCACGTCATGACCCTGCTCACCGCCGTCGGCGAGGCTGTGGTGGTCCCGGAGAAGTACCAGGACGCCGTCACCGCGATCTCCGGCTCGGGACCCGCCTACCTGTACTTCGTGGTCGAGGCGATGATCGACGCCGGCGTCATGCTGGGCCTGCCCCGCGACACCGCCACCACACTGGTGGTGCAGACCATGTACGGCTCGGCCAAGCTGCTCGCCGAGAGCGGGCTGCACCCCACCGTGCTGAAGGAGCGGGTGACCTCGCCCGGTGGCACAACGGCAGCCGCGCTGCGGGAACTGGAGAGCCACAAGGTCAAGGCCGCGTTCATCACCGCGATGGAGGCTGCCCGCGACCGGAGCCGCGCCCTGGCCAACTCCTGATCCTGCCCGCGATGGACGCCACCCGGCCGTTCTGGCTGACCGCCTTCCTCGACTTCCCTGCTGCCGAGTTCGACAGGGGGGCGGGGTTCTGGGCGCGTGCCACCGGCTGGCCGCTGTCGCAGGCCAGGGGCGAGCACGCCGAGTTCGCCAGCCTCGTGCCCCCCGCCGGCGCCGACTACCTCCGGCTGCAGCGCCTCGGCACGGGTGAGACCCGGCTGCACCTCGACGTCCACGTCGCCGATCCGGAGGAGGCGGCGCTGGCCGCCCACGAGTGCGGCGCGCGAATCGTCCGGCAGGCGTCCCCGGGCCTGGTGGTGATGCAGTCTCCCGCCGGGTTCGACTTCTGCCTCACCCGGCAGGACCGCCGTGGTACCCCGGCGCCCGCGACCTGGCCGGCGGGCCATCGCAGCCGGGTGGGGCAACTCTGCCTCGACGTCCCCCCGCAGGCGCACCCGGCGGAGCTGGAGTTCTGGACTGCCACCCTGTCCGGCCGGGTGCGGCCGTCGGCCAGCCGTCCGGAGTTCTCGTGGATCGACCTGGACGGCGAGTTCCCGATCCGCGTCCTCGTCCAGCGCCTCGACCTGGCCGGACGGATGGGCGCACACCTCGACATCGGCACTGACGACAGGCCGGCCGAGGTGGCCCGGCTGACCGGGGAGGGGGCCCTGGTGCGCGCCGTCCGGGACGGCTGGACGGTGCTCGAGGCGCCCGGCGGGACCAGCTTCTGCGTGCTCGACGGCGGGCTGTGAGGCCCCGGTGACGGTCGGCCTGTTCGTCGGGCTCGCCACCCTCGACGTCGTCCAGTTGGTCGACCGGTTGCCGTCCGAGGACCGCAAGACGACCGCGGAAGGGTCCTGGCTGGCCGCCGGCGGGCCGGCGGCGGTGGCGGCGATCGCCTTCTCCGCCCTCGGCGGCTCCGCCCGGCTGGTGACCGTGCTGGGCGCGGGCCCCGCCGCCGACCTGGTGC
>JAEYNS010000371.1 GCA_023412435.1 Actinomycetes bacterium
GCCGGAGGCCGACCCGGTAGGCTCGCCGGGTGACCGGGACCCAACCCGAGCCGCCCGGGGACCAGCAGGCGGAGGAGAACCCGCAGGAGTGGTGGGGCGACCCCTCGCTGCCGTGGCGGCACAAGCCCACCCGCGCGGATCTCGCCTGCCTGGCCTGGCTCAGCGCCGCGGGCGTCTACGGCCTGGTGATGCTGGCGCTGCGCCCGGGCCTGCTGGCCTCTGCGCCGCACGTCCTCGCCTCGCTCGGCTCGTGGACGGGCACGGTGCTGATCGGTGCGCGGGCGGCTGTCGGCGATGGCTGGTGGCCACTGATCTGGGTGATCGGCACTGTCGGCCTGGTGAAGTTCGACTGGGTCTACTGGTGGGCCGGCAGGTTGTGGGGACGGAACCTGATCGAGGTCTGGTCGGGCCGTTCCGAGCGGGCCAGGCGGATCAACGAGCGCGCGGAGCGATTCGCCCGCAGGTACGACACCTGGGCGATCATCGCCTGCGCCTTGCCGATTCCGCTGCCGCGTGCGGTGATCCTCGCCGTCCTGGGCGAGGCCGGGACCAGCCTCCGCAAGCTGCTGGCGGTCTCGCTGGCGTCCAGCTTCGTCATGATGGGGATCTACCTGGCGCTGGGCTACGCAATCGGGGAGCCCGCCGTCGCGGCCGTGGAGACCTACGGACGCTACCTGTGGTACCTGACGCTCGCCCTGATCGTCGGCATCATCGCCAACGCGTGGTGGAAGAACCGGGCCAAGCCGGAGTGAACCGGGCCGGGAGCGCCCGCCGGATGGCTTTGCGCCCCCTCCCAAGTGCGCAAAGCCATCGGCGAGCCTTGCCGATGGCTGAGACCTGCCCGTGGTGAGCCCCCCGGCTGGTCCCCCCAGACCTCCACCAGGGCCGGCGGCTACCGGCGCGGGAGCCCCCCTGCTCCCAGCGCATACGCTAGTGCCCCCCGGGTGCCGGCGCAAGAGCGGTGCTCACAAATGTGCGCAATCTGCCTCTGGTGTGGGAGAATGCCGTCATGGTCACCCCCAGGGAGCGAGCCCGCGAGCGCACGATGGCAGAGATCCGTGAGCTCGCCTGGCGACAGGTCGAGGAGTTCGGCGCTGCGTCGCTGTCGCTGCGCGCGATCGCGCGAGACCTGGGGGTCGTCTCCTCGGCCATCTACCGCTACGTGCCCAGTCGCGACGACCTGTTGACCGCCCTGCTGGTCGACGGCTTCTCCGACCTCGCCGAGGCGGTCGAGGCGGCGGAGGTGGCGGTGCCGCCGCAGGAGTACCGGGAGCGATGGCTGACGATCGCCCGCTCGATGCGCGCCTGGGCGCTGGAGCGTCCGGCGGCCTGGGGTCTGCTCTACGGCGGCCCGGTCCCCGGCTACTACGCCCCCCAGCAGGAGACCAGCCCGCCCGGCACGCGCGTCCTGCTGCGACACGGCTCGGTGCTGATGGAGGCGCTGGCGGCCGGGAAACTCGACCCCCGGGTGGGTCCGGCCGGTGGATTCGAGGACATCCCCGACGACCTCCGATCGGTGGTCGACGGGTTGGCGAGCGGGTACGGGGTGCAGGCGCCCGCTGAGGTGGTGGTCACGGGGTTCCTCGGGTGGACCTCGTTGCTGGGGGTGATCAGCGCGGAGGTCTTCGAGCAGTTCGGGCCGGAAGCCACCAAGGTGACCTCGCTCATGGTCGACGTGCAGCTGGAGAGCATCGCCGACGCCCTCGGGCTGTGACCCGCGACCGGGCGAGCGCCGCGACCGCGGCAGAGCCTCCGACAGGATTCGAACCCGCGACATTCTCTTTACAAGGGAGACGCTCTACCAACTGAGCTACGGAGGCGCGGCCCTGAGGCCACTGCCATTGTGGGGCAGCCGGGTCAGACTTGGGAAACCGGCTCGAGCACCAGGTCGGCGAACTCCCAGGGACGGTGGGCGCTCCAGTGCGCGGCTTCCTGGGCCTCCCACTGGTCCCAGTGCGCTGCGAACACCTCTCCGTCGCGGGCGATCGCCCGGCGCCGCCGCTCGCTCGCGGGGAGTTCGCACCACACCCCGAGGTCGGCCAGCTGCCGGTTGCGTGGGGTGAGCGCACCGCAGCCCTCGACCACCAGCGACACCCGGGGGTCCAGCGCCACCCACCCGGCGGGGGCGGAGCGGCCCCAGTCCCACCGGGTGTAGCCGGGATCGACCGGCCGCAGCACCTGCTCTGCGATCATCGCCGAGCCCGCCGCGAGGCCGTCCCACCCCGGGTAGAGGGAATCCATCCCGACCAGCTGGACGGGGCCGGACCAGTCCGCCACCACCTGCTCGGCGAGAGTGGTCTTGCCGGCGCCCGCGCCGCCGTCGATCAGCACCACCACCCGCGCCGCGTCCAGACGCGCTACCGCCTGGAGGACCGCCGCGGCCGGGGTCACCGGGTGCCGGAGGCGGACAGGAAGGCCAGGGACTCTCCGATCAGGGTGACGTCAGTCTCGTCCGCCGACAGGAAGGCGGCCTCGCCGCGGCGCAGCTGCCGGGACGAGCCGGCGCCCTGCAGGGTGGCGGCACCCTGGACGACCATCAGGATGCGGGCCGAGCCCTCCCCGGGCAGGGCCACCGGGTCGGCCGCGCCACGCAACCGCCAGACGTCGAACTCGGGGCAGGGGGTGGCGTACCGCTCGACGCCCGGGTGCGTCGTGGCGGGCTGCAACACCTCCGGGACGCGGGGCTCGAAGTCGACCACCGCCACCAGTTCGCGCACGTCGACGTGCTTGGGCGTCAGGCCGCCGCGGATCACGTTGTCGGAGTTGGCCATCACCTCGATGCCGGTGCCCCGCAGGTGGGCGTGCATCTGGCCGGCCGGGACGTAGAGCGCCTCGCCGGGATGCAGGATCACCCGGTTCATCAGCAGGGCTGCGAGGATGCCGCGGTCGCCGGGGAAGACCGAGTCCAGCTCGACGGCGGTCCTGGCGAAGTCGCCGACCGGTCCCGGCTCGGCGGAGTGCCGCATCGCGGCGGCGCTGACCACGTCGATGATCCGGGCCCGCTCGCCGTCCAGGCTCAGCACCTCGAGGAAGACCTGGGCCAGCGCGGCTGCGCCCTTGCGTTCGGTCAGCGGGGTCACCAGCGACCCCAGTTCGCCGGCGACGCCGAGGGCGGAGAGCAGGGCGGCGGTCTCCAGCGGGTCGCGGAAGCCGGTCAGGGTCTCGAACAGGTCGAGCGCGATCAGGATCTCCGGCTTGGGCCAGGGGTCGGAGTAGACCCGCTCCGCGGCGTCCAGCGGGATGCCGGCCTCGTTCTCCCGCGCGAAACCCTCCTCCGCCTGCTCGCGGGAGGGGTGGGCCTGGATGGACAGGGCGTGGCGGGCGGACAGCACCTTCATCAGGAACGGCAGTTCGTCGCCGAAGGCCTCGCGCACCCGCGGTCCGAGTACCGCCGGATCCCGCTGGACCAGCCTGTCGAGGGTGGTCTCCCCGGCCCGCGCCGCACCTTGGGGGTGGGCTCCGAGCCAGTACTCGGCGACGGGCGTCCCGTCCGGCTCGCGGCCCAACAGGTTGGCGATGGCGTCGGTGGTACCCCAGGCGTAGGGCTGGATCTTGCCCTCCAGGAGATGCATCAAAGGCCCTTCGTCTGTCGTCGTGGCGGCCGGCGGGCGGCCGCCGAGGATCCGAACCAGCTTAGTGGGTGCGGCGCCCGGTGCCCTGCGTCCGGCGGCCGCCCGGCAGGAGGGAAGGGAATGACACCGGTGTGATTTCGGCCTAGCATGGAGTCATGTCGGATCCCGCCGCCGTCGTCCGCCCCGTCGGACTCACCGAGTCGCAGGCTGCCCTGCTCGACTTCGAGAAGCACTGGTGGTCGCTGCCCGGCTCGAAGGAGGCAGAGATCAGGGAGCGGTTCGGTCTGTCCACCACCCGCTACTACCAGTTGCTCAATGCCCTGATCGACACCGAGGCCGCACTGGCCTACGACCCGCTGCTGGTGAAGCGGCTGCGCCGGATGCGGACCGCTCGGCAGCGCGAGCGCACGGCCCGCCGGCTCGGCGTCAGCATCAAGGTCTAGCCGCTACCTGCCGACCAGTCGGCGCCAGCCCGCCCAGGTCGCTGGGTTCTCGGTGTAGCCGCCTCTGGCCAGCCCGGCCTGGCGCTCGTAAGGGTTGCGCGAGGCCCAGTCGCCGGTTCGAAGCCACGACCGGGCGCAAAACATGAGGTAGACCGGCAGGTACGGCAGCCCCAGCGTGTAGGAGTACTGCCAGGCGTGCACGTCCTCGTGGTCGAGGGTGCCGGGGTGCCAGGCCTCCAGCTCGTCCATCGTGTACCGCGTGATGATGAAGGCGCCCACGGTGAAGGCGCCCGCATTGGGGAACCTGAAGCGATACCCCTCCGCGAAGACCAGGCCGCGTGGACCGCGCCGCAGCTTCGCCCTGCCGGCCAGGGCGACGAGCAGGCCGAGCACGGTGGACAGGTTGAGGATGTTCCACCCGAACCTGAACCACTGGGCCGGCGTCGGCTGGCTGGGGGTGATCCCGGGCTGCTGCGGCATGCGCACATCCTGCCCCTCATCGGCCCGTCATGGGGACTGTCCCTCCGACGGCAGGCAGGCGAGGTTCGCAGGGACTCGAGGGACTGCCCCGGGTGTCAGAGCGGCGCCAAGGGGGGCCGACCGGCCCAGGCGGAGTCCGCCCTGATGGCGTCCAACGTTTGCACTCGCCATGCCTGAGTGCTAAACATGGTGTTAGCACTCTCAGGCCGAGAGTGCCACCGCCAGTTGATGAGATCCACCCGGATCGTCCGTCGCGGGCATCGACGCACGGCGAAGTTGACCACCACGTGGGGCCTGGCCCCCGAGACGACAAAGGATTGCCGAAGAAACCATGGCAAAACTGATCGAATTCAACGTCGAGGCGCGTCGCGGCCTGGAGCGGGGCATGAACACCCTCGCCGATGCCGTCCGCGTCACGCTTGGCCCGAAGGGCCGCAACGTCGTGCTGGAGAAGAAGTGGGGCGCCCCCACCATCACCAATGACGGCGTGTCCATCGCCAAGGAGATCGAGCTCGAGGACCCGTTCGAGAAGATCGGTGCCGAGCTGGTCAAGGAGGTCGCCAAGAAGACCGACGACGTCGCCGGCGACGGCACCACCACCGCTACCGTCATCGCCCAGGCGATGGTGCGCGAGGGCCTGCGCAACGTGCCCGCCGGCGCCAACCCGATGAGCCTGAAGAAGGGCATCGAGAAGGCGGTCGCGGCGATCGTCGACCAGCTCGCCGCGATGGCCACCGACGTCGAGACCAAGGAGCAGATCGCCGCCACCGCGTCGATCTCCGCCGCCGACACCACCGTCGGCGAGATCATCGCCGAGGCGATGGACAAGGTCGGCAAGGAAGGCGTCATCACCGTCGACGAGTCGAACACCTTCGGCCTCGAGCTGGAGCTCACCGAGGGCATGCGTTTCGACAAGGGCTTCATCTCGGCCTACTTCGTGACCGACGCCGAGCGGATGGAGACCGTCCTCGACGATCCCTACATCCTGATCGTCAACTCCAAGGTCTCCTCGCTGAAGGACCTGCTCCCCGTGCTCGAGCGCGTGATCCAGGCCGGCAAGCCGCTGCTGGTGATCGCCGAGGACGTGGACGGCGAGGCGCTGGCCGGCCTGATCGTCAACAAGATCAAGGGCACCTTCAAGTCGGTGGCCGTCAAGGCCCCGGGCTTCGGCGACCGTCGCAAGGCCAAGCTCACCGACATCGCGATCCTGACCGGCGGCCAGGTCATCTCCGAGGAGGTCGGCCTCAAGCTGGACGCCGTCACCGTCGAGCTTCTGGGCAAGGCCCGGCAGGTCATCGTCACCAAGGACGAGACCACGATCATCGACGGCGCCGGTGACGCCGACCAGATCGCCGGCCGGATCGCGCAGATCCGTCGCGAGATCGACAACTCCGACTCCGACTACGACCGCGAGAAGCTGCAGGAGCGGCTGGCCAAGCTGGCCGGCGGCGTCGCGGTGATCAAGGTCGGGGCGGCCACCGAGGTCGAGCTGAAGGAGCGCAAGCACCGCGTGGAGGACGCCGTCCGCAACGCCAAGGCTGCGGTCGAGGAGGGGATCGTCCCCGGCGGCGGCGTCGCGCTGCTGCAGGCGGCCGCCAAGGCCTCCGTCGACGGTCTGGTCGGCGACGAGCTGACCGGCGCCCAGATCGTGTTCTCGGCCTGCCAGGCTCCGCTGAAGCAGATCGCTGTCAACGCGGGCCACGAGGGTGGCGTCGTGACCGAGAAGGTGTCGCACCTGGCCGACGGCGAGGGCCTGAACGCGGCCACCGGCGAGTACGTCAACATGCTCGAGGCCGGGATCATCGATCCCGCCAAGGTGACCCGCTCGGCGTTGCAGAACGCGGCCTCGATCGCCGCGCTCTTCCTCACCACCGAGGCGGTCATCGCCGACAAGCCGGAGAAGGCCCCGGCGATGCCGGGCGGCGGCGACGGCGGCATGGGAGGCATGGACTTCTGATCGACCTTCCCGCCGCTGGCGCGGCGTGGCGGTCGTCGTTTGATCCTTACCAGCAC
Source organism: Actinomycetes bacterium (assembly GCA_023412435.1). GTDB lineage: Bacteria > Actinomycetota > Actinomycetes > Propionibacteriales > Propionibacteriaceae > Propionicimonas. Next base: position 6,509 of record JAEYNS010000371.1, read on the forward strand.
GACAGCGAGGGCGGTCCCGTGCGGGGCCGCCCTCGCTGCGTCCGCAGAGCGCCTGAAACCAGCCGTGCCGCGGCGTACTGTGGAACTGGCGGCGGTGCCGTCGGGCACCGCTCGGTGATCCGAGGAGGACGTCATGAGGGGCGAGCAGACCGAGCACATGTGCAATGGCCGGGGGTTCGTGGCGGCACTCGACCAGAGCGGTGGCAGCACTCCCAAGCCGCTGCGCCGGTACGGCATCCCCGAGGACGCCTACCGTGACGAGGACGAGATGTTCGACCTTGTCCACGAGATGCGTGAGCGGATCGTCACCAGCCCCGCCTTCGACGGCCGGCGGGTGCTCGCCGCAATCCTGTTCGAGAAGACCATGGACCGCAGCTTCCTGGGGCTTCCGGCGGCCGACTACCTGTGGCAGGAGAAGCACATCGTGCCGTTCCTGAAGATCGACAAGGGGCTCGCGGAGGAGGCCCACGGGGTCCAGCTGATGAAGCCGATCCCCGACCTTTCGGGGCTGCTGCGGCGGGCGCTGGACAAGAACATCTTCGGCACCAAGATGCGGTCGGTGATCAAGTCGGCGAACCCGGACGGGATCAGGGCGATCGTCGAGCAGCAGTTCGAGCTCGGACGGCAGATCGACGCCGCGGGCCTGGTCCCGATCCTCGAGCCGGAGATCGACATCTCCGCTCCCGACAAGGCGGAGTGTGAGCAACTCCTGCTGGACCAGCTCGGTGAGCACCTGGCGCACGGCGGCTTCGACGAGCCGATCATGTTCAAGCTGACGCTTCCCGAGGCCGACGACTTCTACGCTCCACTCATCGAACACCCGGCCGTGCTCCGGGTGGTGGCGCTGTCCGGCGGCTACAGCCGCGAGGAGGCCAACACCCGGTTGGCCCGCAACCGGGGCCTGATCGCGAGCTTCTCGCGCGCGCTCACCGAGGGGCTGGACGTGCACCAGACGCCGGAGGAGTTCGACGCGATCCTGGACACCGCGATCGAGGCGATCTACCAGGCCTCCATCACCTGAACCGCAAGCCACGGGCCGCACCGGACGCCGCCCCGTCGTCGGTGGCCCTCGGCGGCGATCGACCCGCGTGTCGGGCCCGGACGGGACCGCGGCGTCGTCATCATGGAGCCATGAGCGGTCTGCTCGAGGTGATCGCCCTCCACCCGGCCGATGCCGAGCGTGCGGAGGCCGGCGGCGCCGACCGGATCGAGCTGTGCGGAACCCTGGACGAGGGCGGGCTCTCGCCTGCACCGGCCCTGGTCGCAGAAGTGCGGCGCGCCACGTCCATCCAGCTGCGGGTGATGGTGAGGCTGCGGGCGGGGTTCTCCACCGACGGCGGCGAGGCGGTCCGGCTGCGCGGGCTGATCGCCAGCTACCGCGACGCGGGCGCCGACGGGATGGTGCTCGGCTTCCTCAACGGGCTCGGCGAGGTCGACGCCGAGGTGGTCGAGGAACTCACCCAGGACGGTGATTGGCCGTGGACCTTCCACCGCGCGGTGGACTCCGTCCTCGACCTCGACCTGGCCTGGCAGACCCTGCGTGCCCTGCCGCGGCTGGACCAGGTACTCACCGCCGGCTCGGCGCGCGGGGTGGAGCATGGGCTTGACGAGCTGCTCGGCAGGGCGCGGACCGACCCGTGGGCGGCGAGCGTGATCATGGCGGGCGGCGGCCTTCGGCCCGAGGACGTGCCGTGGCTGGCCCGGGCGGGCGTCAGGGCCTTCCACATCGGGACGGCGGCCCGTCCCGGCGGCACGTACAAGACCCACGTCGACGAGGGCCTGGTGCGCTCGTGGCGCAACCTGGTCGATGCCGAGGTGCGGCACAGGGTGGGCTGAGTCAGCGGGCGGCCGGCGTCGGCTCGATGTGGACGAAGGTGGTCGTGCCCGGCAGCGCGGCGTCGACCGCGTCCTCCACCGCGTCGGCCAGGTCGTGGCTGCGGTCCACCGTCCACTCCCCTGGCACGGTGACGGTGGCGTAGACGAAGCGCTGCCGACCCGACTCCCTGGTGCGCAGCTGGTCGATGTGGACCCGCGGGTCGTGCGCGACCTCGGCCAGTACCGCCGCCACCTTCTCGACCTCGTGGGGCGGCAGGGTGCCGTCCAGCAGCCCCACCACGGACCGACGGACGAGCTTGTAGCCGGTGAACAGGATGTTGGCCCCGACCACGAGCGCGATCACCGGATCGAGCCACTGCAGGCCGGTGAGGTAGACCACCCCGATCGCTGCCAGCACGCCGAGCGAGGTCCACACGTCGGTCAGCAGGTGCTGGCCGTCGGCCTCCAGCGCCATCGAGCGGTGCCGGCGGCCGGTGCGCAGCAGCAGCAGCCCGACCGCGAAGTTCAGCGCGGTGGCCACCGCGAGCAGCAGCAGGCCGACCCCGAGGTTCTCCAGGGGGACGGGGGAGACGAGCCGGATGACCGCGCCGATGATGATGACCGCTGCGGCGACGAGGATCATCGACCCCTCGACGGCGGCCGAGAAGTACTCGGCCTTGCCGTGGCCGAAGTCGTGGTTGTGGTCGGCGGGCTTGGCCGACAGGCGCAGCGCCCACAGCGCAACGGCGGCCGCGAACACGTTCACCGTCGACTCCATCGCGTCCGACCACATCCCGATCGATCCGGTCAGCGCGGCCGCCGCCAGCTTGATCGCGAGGATGGCCACAGCGGCTCCGAGCGAGAGCCACAGGAAGCGCTCAAGACGCCGGTTGGAGGGGGCAGGTGAAGGCGGTGTGGAGGGCGACGCGGGCACCGTCTCAGATTACCGGGACGGTGGACTCCTGAACCTCGCCGAGATCGACCGGCCAGAGCTCGGACGCCGTGCTCAGCGCTATCAGGACGGGGAGGTCGGCGGGCCACACCGGCTCGGGCAGCCGGTGAAGGGTGTCCAGCCGGTGCCAGGCGTGGCCGGACAGCGTGACCTGTTCGCCCTGGGTGTGGCCAGCGGTGTCGACCTCGAACTGGGGCGTGCGCAGGACGAAGAAGGACTCGCTCTGGTGCAGCACCTGGTCGGAGTAGCCGTGGACCACCTCGCGCACCGCGACCGGGCCCAGCAGGTTGTCTTCGGCGACCACCCGTCCGGTCTCCTCGGCCAGCTCGCGGACGGCCGCCTGGCGCGGGGTCTCGCCGTCGTCGAGCCCGCCGCCGGAGGTGACCCACCAGCGGCTGCCGGGGATACCGGGATCGGTGTCGGCGAACAGCAGGACGGTCTCGCCGTCGGTGACCACGATGCGGGCTGCCGCCCTGCGTCGGTGGGGCCGCTCGGCGGCAGGGACGGGGACGAAGCGCCGGGTACGGAACTCGCTCATGGGCCGGGGACGGCGATCGAGCCGAGCACGCTGCCCCCCGGGTCCTGGAACTCGATCCGCACCGGCCCCGGCGGCAGCTGGTAGCCGAGCTGGCCCTCGGCCGTGGCTCCCTCGCGCAGCCGGGTGCTGGCCAGCTGGCGGTCGAGCACGGGGCCGTACGCGATGGTGTGCCGGGCACCGTCCTCGGCGATCGCGACGGTGAAGACCCCGCCCAGCGCTACCGAGCCTGTACCACCGCTCAGTTCGACGTCCACGACCAGGTAGCTGGTGCCCTCCTCGGGCGCCAGGTCGCCCTCGGGGGTCCAGGTCGCCGCCGTCGCGGTGACGGTGGCGGTGCCGTCCGGACCGGTCAGGGTGACCGGGCGGCCCACGTCGCCTCCGGTGACCTCGACGGGGGCGGTCGGCACCCCCGTGGTGGGGGTGGGGTCGGGGCCGAACCCGCCGAGCACCGCCCACAGCGCTGCCGCCCCGGCGAGCAGCAGCACGACCCCCGCCACGACGG
>JAEYNS010000111.1 GCA_023412435.1 Actinomycetes bacterium
GTCCTGGTACGGCCTTCGCAACCTGCGCGCCGACCCGCGGCTGTTCACCCAACGGTTCCCCGACAAGCCGATCAGCTGATCAGCCGGGCGCCCGGCACCGGTCCGTGGACGCGCCGCACCACCCGTCCCAGCCCCTCGCTGGCCAGCCCCACCGACAGGTCGATGCCCGCCCGCTCGTCGGCGACGAGGAAGGCGACGGTGGGTCCTGACCCCGACACCATCGCTCCGAGCGCGCCGAGCTCGCGGCCCACCCGCAGCATCGTGGAGAGCTCGGGACGCAGGCTGATCGCCGCCTCCTCCAGGTCGTTGTGAAGGCTGCGGCCCAGCGCTGCGGCATCGCCACTGATGAGGGCGTTGAGCAGGTCGGGGGGCACCGTCAGGTCGGCGCTTCCGGACGGCCGCAGCTCGTCGAACCGTGCGAACACCGTGGGGGTCGACAGCTCCCCCTCGTTGAGCGCCAGCACCCAGTGGTAGGTCCCACGGCTCAGGACGGGCGCCAGCCGGTCGCCTCGTCCGGTCCCCATCGCGGTGCCGCCGGTGAGGCAGAACGGGACGTCGGCCCCCAGCCGCGCGCCCAGCTCGAGCAGCTCGTCGGGCGAGGTGTCGAGGTCCCACAGCACCGAGCAGGCCAGCAGCGCCGCCGCGGCATCCGCCGAACCGCCGGCCATCCCGCCGGTCACAGGGATCGCCTTGCGGAGTTCGAGGGCGGCGCCCAGCCCGCCGGTGCCGTACTCGTCGGCCAGCAACCGGGCGGCGCGGACCGCAAGGTTCGCCTCGCCGGTGGGGACGAGCCCCGCCTGCTCTCCCGCGACCGAGATGGCGATCTCGCCGGGCGGGGCCCACCGGGCGTCCAGTTCGTCGTACACCGAGACCGCCTGGAACACCGTCGCCAGTTGGTGATAGCCGTCCTGGCGGCGCGGCCCGCTGCGCAGCGAGAGATTCACCTTGCCGGACGCGCGGACGCGGACCACCTCAGCCTCGGCGAGCGGGGATGCCATGGGTTCGAACCTATCCCACCGGGTTCTGGGCCAGGACCTCCGCAATTCGCGCGAACTCGGCGATGCCGAGCACCTCGCCGCGGGCCTGCGGGTCGATCCCTGCCGCGGTCAGGGCCTCGACGGCTGCCACTGACGACCCGAACAACCCCGCCAGAGCGCCACGCAGCATCTTGCGGCGCTGCGCGAAGGCGGCGTCCACCACCGCGAACACCTGCTCGCGGGTGGCGCTGGTGACCGGCGGCTCGCGCCGCCTGAGCTCGACCAGGCCGGAGTCGACGTTCGGCACCGGCCAGAACACGGTGGGCGGAACGCTGCCCACCCGCCGCGCTGCGGCGTACCAGGCCAGCTTCGCCGACGGCACCCCGTAGACCCGGCTGCCGGGCGGCGCCACCAACCGGTCGGCGACCTCGGCCTGCACCATCACCAACCCGCTGGTGATGGTGGGGAACCTCGCCATGACGTGCAGCAGCACCGGCACGCTGACGTTGTACGGCAGGTTGGCCACCACCGCCGTCGGCTGCGGGTCGGGCAGCGTGTCGACGTTGAGCGCATCCGCCTCGATCACGGTGAGCGCGTCCGCCCGTCCGGGCAGCCGCTCGGCCGCGGTCGCCGGCAGTCGCGCCGCCAGGGACGCCTCGATCTCCACCGCCACCACGCCGGCGACCACCTCGAGCAGGCCAAGCGTCAGCGAGCCGAGCCCCGGCCCGATCTCGAGCACGGTGTCCTGCGGCCCGACGCCGGCGGCCGCCACGATCCGCCGGACGGTGTTCGCGTCGTGCACGAAGTTCTGCCCGCGCTGCTTGGTGGGACGCAGCTCGAGCTCGGCGGCGAGCCTCCGCAGGCTGCGCGGATCGAGCAGGCCCTCAGCCATCGGTGCCCCACTCCCCGAAGACCGCGGTGGCGTTAGCGGCCAGCCGGGCGCACAGCTCGCCAAGGTCACTGCCCCGCCGCCCGGCGATGAACCGGACCGTGTGCGGCATCAGGTACGGCGCGTTTGGCTTGCCCCGCAGCGGCATCGGCGTCAGGTAGGGCGCGTCGGTCTCCACCAGCAGCCGGTCGTCGGGGGTCAGGTCCAGTGCCTCGCGCAGGTCCTCGTTCGGCTTGAAGGTCACCGGGCCGGGGAAGGACAGCCAGAACCCCCGGTCGAGGCACTCGCGCGCGAACGCGGCGTCGCCGGAGAAGCAGTGCATCATCACCCGCTCCGGGACTCCTTCGCCGTCCAGCACGTCGAGGATGTCGCGGTGGGCGTCCCGGTCGTGCACCACCAGCGCCAGCCCGGTCGACGTCGCCCAGGCGATGTGGGCGGCGAACGCGGTTCGCTGCCGGGCGCGTCCCTCCTCGTCGCGGGTGCGGAAGTAGTCCAGCCCGGTCTCCCCGACCCCGCGGAGCCGTTCGGACGAACCGAGCAGCCCCTCCAGCGCGGCCAGGTCGGCCGCCAGCCGGTCGCCGGCTCTGGCGGCGTCGTTGGGGTGCAGCGCCACCGTCGCCACCACCTCGGGGTGACGCTCGGCGAGGGCGACGGCCTGGGCCGAGGACGCGACGTCGGTTCCGACGTCCACCACCCGCGTGACGCCGGCGGCCCTGGCCGCGGCCAGGTTGTCGTCGACCGTCAGGCCGCTGAAGGCAGTCGTGCTCAGCAGGTGCGTGTGGGCGTCGGTGGTGGCCACCGGCAACGGCTCGGGGGCGGGGGGCAACTGCGTCACCGGGTCTCCTTGCGTGCCTCGAGCGTGGCCTGGTAGAGCGCCTTGCGCGACACTCCGGCGGCCTCGGCGACGGCGGCCACCGCCACCGAGAGCGGCTCCCCGGCGGCGATCCTCGCCAGCGCGTCGGCGGTGGCCGCGGGAAGGTCGGCCGCAGTGGGCGCGGCCCCGGCCACCACGACGGTGATCTCGCCGCGGACGCCGTCCGCCGCCCACCCGGCCAGTTCGGCAAGGGTGCCGCGCCTGGTCTCCTCGAAGGTCTTGGTCAGCTCGCGACTGACCGCCGCCCTGCGTCCGTCCCCGAACGCCCCGGCGGCGTCGGAGAGGAACTCCGCCAGCCGGTGCGGCGCCTCGAAGAAGACCAAGGTGCGTTCCTCGCCGGCCAGGGCGGCGAGCCGTCGCCTGCGCTCCCCCGGCTTGCGTGGCAGGAAGCCTTCGAAGCAGAACCTGTCGGTCGGCAACCCGGACAGCGCCAGCGCCACCAGGACGGCGGACGGACCGGGCACCACCGAGACCGGAAGACCCTCTGCGACCGCAGCGGCGACCAGCCGGTACCCCGGATCGGAAACCGTCGGCATGCCGGCGTCGGTGGTCACCACCACCGTGCGACCCGCCCGCAGGTGCTCCAGCAGCTCAGCTGCCCTGGCCGCCTCGTTGCCGTCGAAGTACGACACCACTCGGGCACCCGTGGTGATCCCGAGCGCGGCGAGCAGGTTGCGCAGCCGTCGCGTGTCCTCCGCTGCGATCACGTCCGCGCTGCCCAGGGCCTCGCGCAACGCCGGCGAGGCGTCGGCCAGATTGCCGATCGGGGTACCGGCCAGCACCAGGCCCGGGACGGGAGCTGTGGTCACCCCCGCAGTATTCCCGACCCGTCGCCGGACGCGCACCGCCGCCGTCCACAGCGCTGCGGGGGCGCTCTAGTACGATGGCCCGGTGAAGACGACCCCCGACGAGCGCGGCGCCGTCCACGGCGACGCCCAGGAGGTCGTCGAACCGGCTGCCGACCTGCCCCCCGTGCCAGCGGAACCGGCGCCGGTGGTGGCCCTGGAGCCGTTGGTTCCCAGCACCGTCCAGCGGTTGCGGGACGGCGTGATGACCGACCGGCTGGCGGGGTGGGTCACGACGCTCGCCATCACTGCGCTGGCGTTTGTGATCCGGTTCGTCAACCTCGCCTACCCGAACAAGCTGATCTTCGACGAGACCTACTACGCCAAGGACGCCTGGACGCTGTGGAGGTACGGCTACGAACGAGGCTGGCCCGACCCCGCCGATGACACCAACGCCCAGGTGGTCGCCGGGAACGTCGACATCTACCTCGACACCCCGGCGTTCATCGTCCACCCGCCGGTCGGCAAGTGGCTGATCGGGTTCGGCCAGCAGTTGTTCGGCATGAACTCGTTCGGCTGGCGGTTCATGCCGCTGATCTTCGGCACGCTGCTGGTCTTCATCACCATCCGGCTCGCTCGTCGGCTCTCCCGTTCCACCCTGATCGGCGGCATCGCCGGCCTGTTGCTGACCTTCGACGGGCTGGCGTTCGTGATGTCGCGGATCGCGCTGCTCGACATCTTCCAGGCGTTCTTCCTGGTCGCCGCGGTCGCCTGCTGCGTGGCTGATCGGGACTGGTACCGACACCGGCTGGCGGACAAGCTGGATGCCCTCGGCGTCCCCGACTTCGGCGGCGAGTTCGGCCCGGTGATCTGGTGGCGGCCCTGGCGCTGGGCGGCAGGACTGGCCTTCGGCCTCGCCGTCGCCACGAAGTGGAACTCGGTCTACGTGCTGGCCGCCTTCGGCATCGTGTCGGTGCTGTGGGACGTGGGCGCCCGTCGCCTGGCCGGCGCCGACTGGAAGGGCTGGCTTGCCCTGGTGATCGACGGCATCCCGGCCTTCATCGCGATGGTCGTGGTCGCGGTCGGGGTCTACCTCGCGTCCTGGACGGGCTGGCTCACCACGACCGGCGGGTGGGGGCGGGACTGGGGCCTGAATAACCCCGACCACCCCTGGACCGTCCACCTCGGCGAGATGTGGGCGTCCTTCCTGCACTACCAGCAGGAGATCCTCGGCTTCCACACCGGCGACTACATCCGGAACGCCACCCATTCGTACGACGCGCACCCGATCGGTTGGCTGTTCATGGCCCGTCCGCTCGGGGTGGACTCGGTCACCGACATCCAGCCCGGCGTGGACGGGTGCACCGCCGAGGCCGGGCAGACCTGCCTGCGGGTGATCTCGGCGATGGGCACACCGGTGCTGTGGTGGCTGGCGGCGATCGCGCTGGTGGTGGCGATCATCTGGTGGATCGGCGGACGGGACTGGCGGTTCGGCGTCCCCGTGGTCGCGGCCCTGGCGACGTACGTCCCGTGGTTCTTCTCCGCCGACCGTCCGGTGTTCTTCTTCTACGCGATCACCATCATCCCGTTCACCGTGACCGCTCTCGCCATGGTGATGGGGCTGGTGCTGGGACCCGCCGGAGGCAGGTTCCGCCGGCGCGGCGCGATCGTGGTGGGGGGGGCGATCGCCCTTGGCGCGGCCAACTTCGCCTGGATCTACCCCGTCCTCACCGGCCAGGTGCTGGTCCACCAGACCGAGTATCTGGCGAGGATGTGGCTCCGCAGCTGGATTTGAAAGCCGTCATGGGGACTGTCCCTCCGAAGGCACAGACTGTCCCCGGTGCCGGCCTGCCGGAAAGCCCGCAGGGGAACAGGCAGCCCTATCCTTGCGCAGATCTCGCGCCCTGAGGAGCTATCCCAGCAAC
>JAEYNS010000177.1 GCA_023412435.1 Actinomycetes bacterium
CGTCCGCCTGGTCCTGGAAGGCCCGGTCGAGCCGAAGCGTGCGGGGCGGGGACGGGTCGATGTCGCGTCGCCGGCTGATCAGGACGTCGCACTTGGCGTGCTCGACGACCTGGTCGGAGACCGACCCGAGCAGCAGACCTGCGAACCCGCCGAGACCGCGGGTGCCGACGACGAGGACCCGCGCGTCCTCGGAGGCACGGATCAGTTCCCGGCCCGCGGCGCCGTGCGGCACCTCGAGCACGACCTCGACGTCGGGGAACTCGGCCAGCCGGGCCGCCACCTGCTGCTTGAGCTGCTCGCGGACGGCGTCGGCGAAGTCCTCGACCGGTGGCACGTAGCCCGGCGACCAGGTGGCGGGCCGGGGGGCGGTGCTGATCGTCCAGGCCCGCACGACGCGGGCCTTGAGGCCCAGCTGGGAGGCGAGCCAGAGGCCCTTGCGGAGCGCCTCGTCAGCGAACTCCGAGCCGTCGTAGCCGATGACAACCGGTGCCGATGCGTCCATGCCCAGACTGTACCCGCGCCGAGTGCCTGCGGGGCAGCCTGCTGGCGGGTCCCGCCGGCGCACATCGAGGGCCACCGGACGCGCCGAGGGCCACCCATCACGGGTGGCCCTCGGTGAGCAGAGTGGCCCTGGGCGGGCCTGCGTCCGGTGGGACGGGTCAGGCTGCCTTGACGGCGGAGACCTCGAGTTCCAGGGTCACCTTGTCACTGACCAGCACGCCGCCGGTCTCGAGGGCGGCGTTCCAGGTCAGGCCCCAGTCCTTGCGGTTCACTGCGACCGCGCCTTCGAAGCCGATGCGCTGGTTGCCGAACGGGTCAACGGCGGCGCCGCCGAACTCGAACGGGACGGTGACCGGCTTGGTGACGTCCTTGATGGTGAGGTCGCCGGTCACCTCCACGGTGGTGTCGTCGACGATCTCGAAGCCGGTGGCCGTGAAGGTGATCGTGGGGTAGGTGTCCGCGTCGAAGAAGTCGGCCGAGCGGAGGTGGCCGTCACGGTTGGCGTCGCGGGTGTCGATGCTGGCGGTCTGGATGGTGACCTCGAGAGCGGACGCGGCGGGGTTGGCGCCGTCGATGGTGGCGGAGCCGGTCACCTCGTTGAAGGCGCCGCGCACCTTGGCGATCATCGCGTGGCGGGCGACGAAGCCGACGCGGGAGTGGCTGGGGTCGAGCGCGTAGGTGCCGGTCAGGCCGGTCAGGGTAGTGGTCTCAACGGTGGTGGTCATGGGGGTAGTCCTCTCGGGAAGTTGAACTCTCAACAACTCCAATGTACTTCTCAACTATTTACATGTCAACTATCGTCTCAACTGCTCGAACCCGGGGGCGCGATCTGTCAGGATTTGCGGTCCCCGATCGGGCCCGCAGCGGCGTCCCGACGAGGGCGTCCACCGTGTCACCATCCGGTGAAATGGGGTGTCCTTGCCCCGGGGTGCCGCGTGTAGGGTGGCCGCAGGCGTCCCCGCGTGGCGGCGGGGTCGGGGTCCACCCGGAGGAGGAACGGATGACCAACGCGGTCTTCGGCCACGATGACACGAGGCTCGACCTGCCGCTGGTGCCGGCGACGCTGGGCAGCAACGGCTACGACATCAGTCAGCTGCTCGCCGAAACGGGAGACACCACGCTCGACGTCGGGTTCGCCAACACCGCCTCCTGTCGCTCAGCGATCACCTTCATCGACGGCGAGGCGGGCATCCTGCGCTACCGGGGATACCCGATCGAGCAGCTGGCCGAGAAGTCCACCTTCCTCGAGGTCTCCTACCTCGTGCTCTACGGCGAGCTGCCGACCGCCGGCCAGCTCGCCGAGTTCACCGCGAAGATCTCGAACTACACGATCATCGACGAACGGCTCCGCGAGCTGTATCGCTCCTTCCCGCGGCGCTCGCATCCGATGCCCGTGCTGGCCGCAGGCCTGAACGCGCTGTCGACCTTCGTCGCCTCCGCCCGCACCGGCAAGGTGATGACCCCGCAGGAGACCCTGCAGGACGACACATACCGGCTGCTGGGGCAACTGCCGACGCTGGCCGCCTACGGCTACAAGAGCTCGGTCGGGCAGCCGTTCCTCTACCCCGACGCCTCGCTGTCCTACATCGAGAACTTCCTGCGGATGTCCTTCGGCCTGCCGACCGGGCCCTACCCGTTCGACGACCAGATCACCAGGGCGCTGGACGTCCTACTGGTGCTGCACGCCGACCACGAGCAGAACTGCTCCACCTCGACGGTCCGGATGGTCGGCTCGTCAGGCGCGAACATCTACGTCTCGGTCGCGGCCGGGGTGTCGGCGCTGTCCGGGCCGCTGCACGGCGGCGCGAACCAGGCGGTCCTCGAGATGCTGCAGGGCATCCGGGACGAGGGCGGCGACGTCCAGGCCTACGTCAACAAGGTGAAGGACAAGAAGGACACCACGAAGCTGATGGGCTTCGGGCACCGGATCTACAAGAACTACGATCCGCGGGCCGCCATCGTGAAGCGGCATGCGGACGCCATCCTGCGCAACCTGACGGGCACCAACGAACTGCTCGACATCGCGGTGGCGCTGGAGGAGGCGGCGCTGGCCGACCCGTACTTCCAGGAGCGCAAGCTCTACCCGAACGTCGACTTCTACACGGGCCTGATCTACGAGGCGATGGGCTTCCCGCAGAACATGTTCACCGTGCTGTTCGCCCTCGGACGCCTGCCCGGCTGGATCGCCCACTTCCGCGAGCAGTTCAGCGACCCGGCCACGAAGATCAACCGGCCGCGGCAGGTCTACGTCGGGGAGACCTTGCGCGACTACGTCCCGCTCGAGGAACGAGGCTGAACGGCGAACGGTACAGCAATGCGCTCCCACAAGGGTGTGGACAGCGACCAGCGGGCCGGTGTGCGGGGTCCACGGACGTCCGTGCAGCCCCACCCGAGCCCGGTTTGGGCTCCCCGTCCGCTGGCTATGATCCAGCCTGAGGTCGGCGCCGACACCCCCGCGGCGCCCTGCCGCTGAGGAGGTGCGCGATGGTGGGACAGCCGAAGTTCGCGGCCCTGAATGCCCGCCTCAATGCCCGTCTCGACGAGGTCGGCGTGCTGGTGGTCGCCCACCGTGGCTGCGGGCACGGCAGTATCGCCGACAACACGGCGCTGGCGGTCAAGGCGGCCGTGCTCAGCGGAGCCGATGTCATCGAGCTCGACGTCTCGGCGTCCAGGGACGGCGAGTTCTTCTGCTTCCATGACGGCTACGAGTCCGAACTGCTGGGCTTCGACGCCAACATCCAGACCCTCAGCGCCGCCGAGATCGACAACGCGTCGCACATCTGGGTCGACCGGCCTGGCCGAAAGGCCCGGGTGGAGCGGCTGCTGCCGCTGCTGGAGTCGTTCCGGGGTGGCCCGCTGTTCAACCTCGATCGCTCCTGGTGGCGGTGGCCGCAATTGCTGCGCGCGCTGCGCGGGCTGAACATGACCGACCAGCTGATCTTGAAGTGCCCGGCCTGGGAGGACATCGCGCTGGGCCGGCTGCGGGAGTTCGGGGTGAAGTTCCCGTTCGTCCCGATCTGCGCCTCCCCCGACGACGTCTACCGGACGGTCGGCGACCCGGAGCTGAACACCGTGGGGGTCGAGCTGATCACCACCACGAAGCACCACCCGTGGTTCTGCGAGGAGGTCATTGACGAACTCCACGGCCTCGGCGTGTTCTGCTTCGTCAACGCCGAGACGCTCACCACGGGGGTTCCGCTGTTCGGCGGGCTGGACGACGAGCTGGCGATCGAGCAGGGGCCGGAGCAGGCCTACGGCCCGATCCTCGACCTCGGGGTGGACGCGGTGCAGACCGACTGGCCGTGGCTGCTGCGCGACCTTCGCGACGCTCGCCGTTCCGCCCGCGCCCCGCGCGACCTGGCTGCCGAGACAGCGCCGGTCGGGTGACCTTCCCGGGGCTCCGCTGGGCGGAACCCCGGGTCGGCGTCACTGCGGAAGGACCTTCTTCCATGCCCCCTCGTAGGCGTGCGGGACGAACCCGATCGCCTCGTTGATGTCCAGCATGGGCCGGTTCTCCTCGGCGTTGTAGGTGATCACCCGCGGCGACTCGGGGGCGAACCGGCGCCAGGCGACGAGGTTCTCGCACTTGACGAGCATTCCGAGCTGGTGGCCGCGGTGCTCCTTCAGCACGAGGGTGTCCTCCTGGTGGGTGGCCCGGGTGCGGTCGAGCCCGATCGCCAGCTCGCTGAACGCCACCAGCCGGCCGGACTCGATGTGCTGGGCGGCGACCACGTGGAGAACGCGGCCGCCGGCGGTGGCGCGCTCGTCGTGCAGGGCCACGCGCGCGGCGTCCCAGGTCTCCTCGTCGAACTCCATGCCCGCCGTCGGGGCGTCGGTGGACATCCTGGACTTCACCCAGGCGTAGCTCTCGACGAGTTCGGGCGGGGTCGGCGCGAACCAGCTGACCACGCGGTAGCCGGCAGCCGCCTGCCTCGCCCGGGCCAGCAGCGAGTCGATCCGCTCGAAGGACCCGGTCAGGTCGAGCACGGAGTTCCGCTCGATCTGCTCGAGGGTGTAGCCGTGCTTGCGGAAGAAGCGGGTCGCGGGGTCATCGGCAGGGATGCTGCCGAACCCGGTCGGGGGGACGAGCCGCTCGCCCCCGGCCTCGCGGTGCTGCGCCCACGACTGCAGGACGGTGCGGCCGTGCTCGCGGGCGGTCCGCTCGACCAGCTCGTAGGCCCGACTGCCGATCCCGCGTCCGTGGACCTCGCGGAGCAGTTCGACCTGCCAGAAGGCGCTCCGGGACCCGGCCTCCAGCGGGATCTCGACGTTCACCCGTCCGACGATCCGGCCGTCCTGCACCACCACCCAGTAGTAGCGGGTGGCGTAGCTGTCGGGCCGGAAGTAGGCCAGCAGTTCAGCGGGGGTGAGCGCGAGATCGTCGTGGCCGGTGATCTCGCGGTAGATGCGGTTGCGGACCGCGGTCAGCTCCAGGAACTCACCGGCGTCCGGGGCGTCCAGGGACGCGGGGACGACCAGCGGGCGGAGTTCGACGGCGGCAATGGTGGTGGTCACTGTTGTGTCTTCCTTGTCAGGTGGGCCGGGGCGTTGCCGCCCCGGCCCTGGGCGGTCAGCGCAGGTGCATCGGGTGGGCGG
>JAEYNS010000193.1 GCA_023412435.1 Actinomycetes bacterium
AGCCGGCCCCATCCGGCCCCTCCGAGGCCATCCAGCGCACCGCCACGCTGCGCTTCACCCCGTCCACCCCGGTCAGCCCCGGTCACCCGCCGGTCGCCGACGGGATGGCCTACTACGACGTCCCCTCCGATCCACCCGCCCGCTCGGCCCGCCAACTGCGGCAGCGGCAGGCGCAACGCCGCCGGCGCGGCGTGGCCACCCTCGCCGTCGTCCTGCTGCTCAGCGCAGCGCTCGGCGTCGGCGGCTGGTGGATGTTCCAGGGTCGGTTCACCGAGACCCCCGCCTTCGCGGAACTCACCCAGGAGGCGGCACTGGCGCTGGCCACCGAGCACGGGCTCACCGTCGACTTCGACAACGACTACTCCGAGACGGTAGGTGTCGGGCAGGTGATCCGTACCAACCCCGTCGCCGGGGCGCCGATCCTGCGCGGCGGGACGGTGGTCGCCTACCTGTCCAAGGGGCCGGAGCGCTACGAGATGCCCAACGTCCTGGGGATGACCCCGGAGGACGCCCAGGCTGCCATCGAGGAGAACCACCTCGCTCTCGGCGAGGTCACCACCAGCTACCACGACACCGCGCGGTCGGGCACCGTGTACGACGCCTCGGTCGACGCCGGCGAACGCGTGAAGCCGCAGACGGAGGTCGACCTGAGCGTGTCCCGCGGTCCGGCGCCGGTCGAGATCACCGACTTCACGGGCAAGCCCTTCGACCAGGCCAAGGCCCACTTCGAGGAGGCGGGGCTGACGGTCGAGATCGCCGAGGAGAAGCACCACAAGAAGATCCCTGCCGGCTCGGTCATCTCCTCCACCCCTGCCAAGGGCACCCTCCCGCGGGGCGAGACGATCAGCTTCGTCGTCTCCAAGGGACCGGTGATGGTGAAGGTGCCCTACGTGAAGTACATGGGCGTCGACGAGGCCACCAAGGTGCTGAAGAAGGCAGGCTTCAAGGTGAAGGTGGCCCACATCGCCAACTTCCTCGGGCTGGTCGCCTACACCGACCCGGGCAACGGCAAGGAGGCCCCGGAGGGCTCCACCGTCACCATCTACGTCACCTGAGGGGCGACCAGGGGGTTGCATCCCTGAGGTCGGTGAGCGCCGACGGTCCCATCTCACCCAGCCGGTCGAAGGCCAGCTTCCAGCCCCGCGGTCCGAGCAGTCCCTCGTGGATCAGGAAGCCGTGCGGCGCCCCGACGGCACGGACGAAGTCGATGGTCTCCTTCATCGCCGCCCACGGTCCGTAGGCGGGGATCGCCACCACGTCGATCCCGGCCGGCACGGTGGCCAGGCTGTCGCCGGGGTGGAACAGGGTCGGCTCCCCCTCCGCGCTCACCACGAGGCCCAGGTTGCCGATCCGCGGGATGTCGGCATGGATCACCGCGTGCCAGCCGCCGACCGCGTCCACCCTGACCCCGCCGAACTCGACCGACGCGTCGGGAGCGAGCGCCCGCGCACCGGGCAGGTCGACCGCGTCCAGCACCTCGGCCTCGACGTACACGGCCGCGTCGGGATTCGCCGCCAGCAGCGCAGGGACGGCGGCCGGGTCGACGTGGTCGGGATGCTTGTGGGTGACGAGCACCGCATCCAGCCCGGTCAGGCCGTGCCAGGCGTCGGAGAAGTTGCCCGGGTCGATGAGCAGCCGGCGCCCGGCGACCTCCACCAGCACCGCGGAGTGCCCAAGGTGTGTGATCTGCATGGCACGAGCCTAGGCGAGCCGGGGCAGCCCGGCCATCGCGGTGTCCGACACACCCGGACCGCAGCCCGCTCAGGCCAGCGGTGCCAACTCCCCGCCGGAGTTGTCGCTCAGCTGGAGGATCACGTAGTCCATCGCCAGGTGGTAGCCGTGGGTGCCGAAGCCGAACAGACCGCCCACCGCGAGTTCGCTGAGGTAGGAGTGCCGGCGGAACTCCTCCCGGGCGTGGACGTTGGAGATGTGCACCTCGAGGAACGGGACCGCGGCGGCCGCCAGCGCGTCCCGCAGTGCGATGGAGGTGTGGGTCAGCGCACCGGGGTTGATGATGATGAAGCGCGTCCCGTCCGCGCGGGCCTCGTGCAGCCGGTCGAGGATGGCGCCCTCGTGGTTGCTCTGGAAGGTGTCGACGCTCAGCCCGGCGGCCGCGCCCTGGGCGATCAGCGCGGCTTCCACCTCGGGCAGGGTGGTGCTGCCGTAGATCTCGGGCTCGCGGGTGCCGAGGGTGTTCAGGTTGGGGCCGTTGACGACCAGGACGTCCATGGGGCTACTCTCCCGCGTCCGGGGATTCCGGGTCCAGCGACGGGCCGCGGCCGGCGAGGGACTCCACCACCGCCTCGACCACCTCGGGGGCCGACCGGCCCGCTACCGGCACCCGCACCGTGGCCACCTGCGCGTAGTACCGGGCGCGGGCGGCGAACACCTCGGCCAGGTCGGGCCGGCGCAGCATCGGCCGGCGGGCATCGCCCCCCACCCGGTCCAGGGCGTCCTCAAGGCTGATGTCGAGCAGCACCACGTCATGGCCGCGCAGCGCCTGGCGAACCGCGTCGGTGGTGACGGCGCCCCCACCCAGCGCTACCACAGCCTCGGGACCGGCCAGTTCGGCGCTGATCACCCTGGCCTCGAGATCGCGAAAGCCTGCCTCCCCCTGATGCTCGAAGATGTCGGCGATGGTCAGTCCTGCGCTGCGCTCCACCACCTCGTCGGTGTCGACGAACGGCAGGCCGAGCCGGGCGGCCAGCGCGGGCCCCACCGTGGACTTCCCGGCGCCCATGAACCCGACCAGGACGATCACCGCGCACCTCCCTGCGACGCCGGACCCGCCAGCCGGGCGAGGCCCGCGGCCCGCATGGCGGCCACCGGCGCCGTCACGCCGGTGAAGAGCTCGAACTGCCGGGCGGCCTGGTGCACCAGCAGGTCGAGGCCACCGATCACCGTCATCCCGGCGCCTGTCGCGCGGCGGGCGAGCGGGGTCGGCCAGTCGGCGTAGACCGCGTCGAACAGAACCCCCCGGCGCGGGCCGGTCAACGACGACTCCACCCCCGGCACCGGCGGCAGGGTGGACACCACCGCCGGCTCGTCACCCTGGCCCCACTCCCCCAGGGTGGCGCCGACGAGCTCTGCGCCCACCCCCTCGGCCTGCACCCACCGCGCCAGCTCGACGGCTCGCGACGGGTCGCGCAGGTAGCAGTGCACCCGCGTGACGCCGAGCTCGGTCAGCGCGAGCAGCGCAGAGCGTGCGGTGGCACCGCCGCCGAGCACGGCTGCTGTCGTCCAGCCCGGTTCCCAGCGCGGCTGCAGCGCGTCGATCAGCCCGCCGACGTCGGTGTTGTGGGCCTCCCAGCCACCGTCGGCCTGCCGGACGAGGGTGTTGCCGGCGCCTGCCCTCATGGCCAGCGCGGTGACCCGGTCGGCCACCGCCAGGCAGGCCCGCTTCAGCGGCATGGTCAGGGAGAGCCCGCGCCAGTCCGGGGCCAGGCCGGCGACGAAGCCCGGCAACTCGGCCTCCTCGACCCGGAACCGTCCGTAGCTCCACCCCTGCAGTCCGGCCGCGGCGTACCCGGCGGTGTGCAGGTCGGGCGACAGTGAGTGGTCGACCGGGGAGCCGAGGACGGCGGCCCTCACGACGATCCCAGC
>JAEYNS010000255.1 GCA_023412435.1 Actinomycetes bacterium
GTCCAGGGCCGCGAGCGCGTCCTCGGCGCCGGCCGCCTCGCGGCGCACCCGCGCCCCTGCCTCGGCGATCGGGCGCAGCACCGGGTCAGCAGCCCGCAGCGCCTCGGGGTCGTCGAGCCGGGAGTCGTCGAACCCGTCCACCGCTGTCACCGTCCGGTCGGCCGGCGGGCCTCGTCGACCAGCAGGACGGGGATCCCGTCGCGGACCGGGTAGACCAGTCCGCACTCGGCCAGCGTGCAGTGCAGTTCGGCGGCCTCGTAGTCCCAGGCCAGCTTGGTGTGGCACGACGGGCACACCAGGATCGCCAGCACGTCGGCGGGGATGTCAGTCATCGGTCTCCTTCCGGATGACGGCGAGAGCGCGGTCGCGCAGCGCGGTCATGGTGTCAGCCTGTCGGGCCTCGACGTTCAGTCTCAGCAGCGGTTCGGTATTGGACGACCTGACGCTCACCAGCCAGCCGTCGCCGCGGACCGAGAGCCCGTCGGTCCAGTCCACGGTGCCGTCGCCGGCGAACTCCGTGGCGACCGCCGCCATGGTGGCCGCCGGGTCTGCCACCGCCGTGTTCAGTTCGCCCGAGGCCGCATAGCTCGGCACCGAGTCGGCGAGGCGGGAGGCGGGCTCGGGGGAGCGGCCGACCAGCGCCAGGACGTGCAGGGCGGCGAGCATGCCGGTGTCCGCCCCCCAGAAGTCACGGAAGTAGTAGTGGCCGGAGTGTTCGCCGCCGAAGATCGCGTCGTGCTCGGCCATCAGCGCCTTCAGGTAGGTGTGGCCCACCTTGCCGACCACCAGCCGCCCGCCGGCCTGCGCCACCACGTCGCCGACCGCCGCCGAGGTCACGGTGTTCACCACGATCGCCCCGCCCGGCTCCCTGGCCAGCTCGGCGCGGGCGATCAGCGCCGTCACCACCGAGGGGCTGATCACCTCCCCCTGCTCGTCGATGAGGAAGCAGCGGTCGGCGTCGCCGTCGAAGACGAGCGCCAGGTCGGCCCGATGGGCGAGCACGGCGGTGCGGGCATCCACCAGGTTCTCCGGCACCAGCGGGTTCGGCGGGTGGTTGGGGAAGCTGCCGTCCAGCTCCAGGTGGAGCCCGATCAGCTCGATGTCCAGCGGGCCGAGGACGGCAGGGGTGGTGTGCCCCGCCATGCCGTTGCCGGCGTCCACCACCACGCGCAGCGGCCGCAGCCCCGCGAGGTCGACCAGCGAGTGCAGGTGGGCGGCGTAGCCGGCGAGGGCATCCTGTTCCCGCAGCGATCCCGTCCGCTCGGCGTCGGGCAGCTCGGTCTGGCTGAGCCGTTGGATCTCGGCCATCAACGCGGGGGTGATCGGGGCGGCGTACGGCAGGCAGAACTTCACCCCGTTGTACTCGGCAGGGTTGTGCGACGCGGTGAACTGGACGGCCGGCAGCCCGCTCACGCCCGAGGCGTACCAGACCTGGTCGGTGCTGGCGAGCCCGATGTCGACCACGCTGGCGCCCACCCGCATCGCCCCGTCCGCGAACGCCCGGCTGAGCTCGAGCCCACCGGCCCTCATGTCCCTGCCCATCACGAACTCGCGACCGGCGAGGTCGAAGGCGGTCGCGAAGGCGGCGCCGAGCGCGCGGGCGCCGACCTCGTCCCATTCCGGACGTTCCCCAGCGACCAGCCCGCGAATGTCGTTGGCCTTGAAGACCTGCGGCTGGAGCATGGGTTCAGACTAGGGCCTGACCCGGACGCGGTGTCGAGGGCACTCAGTCGGGGTCGGCCACGACAGCGAGGTGGCCCTTGCGGCGGGTGGTGTGAAGTTCCGGCTCGGCGCCGACCGTGCCCAGCCCCACCCGGCGGACCGCTTCGGCCAGCGCCATCAGGTCATCGGAGTCCGGTCGGGCCGCGTCCGGGTCGTCCGGCAGCCGGATCACCTCCCAGCCGCGTGGCGCGCTGAGTTTGCGGGAGTGGTCACGGCACAGGTCGTAGGATCCCGGCTCGGCGCGCAGCGCCAGTGGCCCCAGCACGGCGGTGGAATCGGCGTACACATAGGTCAGCGTCGCCATCGCCGGCTGTGAGCACGTCGAGCGCGAGCAGCGTCGGTTGGTCACGGGCCCACGCTAGCGGCGACGGATGCCCGGCACCGGCAGGCGGCGGTGGTGTGGCGCGGATATCGTTGGCCGGGTGAAGCACCGGGACCGCCACGGCAGGGGGATGCGGGGACCGCTGGCCGCCCCCAACCCGCTGACCGGGGCGCCGCTGCCGGTGCGGTACCGGTCCCGCGGCACCGAGTTCTTCACCAGCTGCATCCGTGCCTCGGTGGCGCGCATCTCGCGCACCTGCCCGCGCGCCCTGGCCGGGATCGACATCGGATTCGAGGACGTGCCGACGCTGACCGCGAGCTGGTACGACCAGGCCCCGCTTGCGGCGGCGGTCTCGGCCCGGCCCGGCCACAACGGGCAGGTCGTGCTCTACCGGCGCCCGCTCGAGCACCGCGCCACCAGCCGCAAGGACCTCGCCACCCTCGTCCACCGCACCGTCGTGGAGCAGCTCTCGGCGCTCACCGGCATCGAGGCCGCCGAGATCGATCCCCCCGTCGCCGGGGAGGACTGGGACTAGCAGCAGCCGCTCAGGCGCCGGCGTGAGGATCGAAGCCGACCGGCAGGACGGTGGTCGCCGAGCTCTGCGGCGCGACCAGTCCC
>JAEYNS010000297.1 GCA_023412435.1 Actinomycetes bacterium
GGGGGGCGGGGGCGGCGGGGTTCGACGGTGTTTGCGACGGCCGGTTCGCGCCGTGGGCCCCGGTGCCGCGACGGGTCTGTGGGAGGCGGCGAGGGAGCGTCTGGACGCTGCCGGGTCGATGCGCGAATACCGCAGGCGGTGGGTTAGGATTCACCGCGTGACTGTTGTGCCGCTGCTGACCTGGCCGATCCTGACGCTGTCGATCATCTTGATCCTCACCAGCATCGTGCTCGCGCTCTTCATCCTGCTGCACAAGGGCAGGGGCGGCGGCATGTCCGACCTCTTCGGTGGGGGAATGACGACGTCCATGGGCGGCACCTCCGTCGCCGAACGCAACCTGGACCGGATCACCATCGTCGTCGGGCTCATCTGGCTGCTGAGCATCCTCGGCCTGCTGACGCTGTATCGCTTCTTCCCCGAGGTCGGGGCGTTCTGATCCCTGCCCGGTTCGGGCGCTTGTTCCTGCAAGGAGGACATCTGTGGTTGGTGGCAGTGCGATTCGTGGTAGCCGGGTAGGCGCTGGGCCGATGGGCGAGGCCGAACGGGGTGACTCCGCACCCCGGCTCTACGTCTCCTATTTCTGCTCCAACCGCCACGAGACCCGGCCCGCCTTCGCCGCGGACGCCGTCGTCCCCGAGACCTGGGACTGCCCGCGTTGCGGTCTGCCGGCCAACCTCGACTCCGAGAACCCGCCGCCACCGCCGAAGATCCAGCCCTACAAGACCCACCTCGCCTACGTGAAGGAGCGTCGCACCGACGCCGAGGCGGTAGCGATCCTCTCCGAGGCTCTCGAGTCGCTGCGCGCCCGTCGCGCCAAGGGCGAAGTCATCTACTGACCTGGCGCACGGGGACCGTCCCCGTGAGCCGCGGAACCGTCCCCGTGAGCCGCGGGCGCTACAGGGAGCACTCGAAATAGGGCAGCCGGGACGCCGCGGCGCGGTCCACCAGCCACAACGTGCTCTCCTCGCCGCGGACCCTGGCGGCCGGCAGGGACTCGTCGCCCGACAGCGCCGCCGCTACCGCGTCGGCCTTCTCCTTGCCGCTGACCAGGAACCACACCTCCCCGGAGCGGCTCAGCGCAGGGATCGTGAGGGTGATCCGCTCGGCCGGCGGCTTGGGGGAGTCGCTCACCCCGATCACGGTCTGGGACGTCACCTCGCCGGACGGGTGGCCGGGGAAGATGGACGCGACGTGACCGTCCTCGCCCAGCCCCAGCAGGCAGACGTCGAACCTGGTGTCGCCCAGTTCCTTCGCGTAGGTGGCAGCGGCGGCGCCGGCGTCGATCAGGCCGTCCGCGGCGGGCATCGGGTGCGTGCGGGCGGGGTCGACGACGAACCTGCCCGCCAGCGAGGCGAGGGTGGGGCCGACATTGCGCGCCGGGTCGTCGGTGGGCACGAACCGCTCGTCGCCCCACCACAACTCGAGTCGCGCGGGGTCGAGGTGGGATCCCCCGACCATGCCGGCCAGCTGCTGGTAGACCCGCAGCGCGATCCGGCCCCCGGTCAGGCACAGGTGCGCCACCCTGCCGTCGGCCTGGTAGCCCACGAGCGCGTCGAGCAGCCGCGCGGCGGCGTGGCTGGCGAGGTCGTCGGCGTCCAGGTAGCGCAGCACCTGCGGCGCGCGGGGGCTCATCGGTTCGGCCCCGCCGGTGCGGAGGCAGCGTCCCAGCGGGCTGCGAGAGTGGCCATGGTCGTAGCGTAGGCCGCATCCTCGTCCAGGCGGCGGAGTTCCTCGGTGATGAGCGCGTTGAGGTCGCGTCGCGGCAGCGCGACCAGCCGGCGCTCGACCCCCGGCGCCGAGAAGGCAGCCATGGTGCCGTCGGTTCGCGCCAGCGAGATGTCGCCGGCCACCGTTTCCAGCACGGCGCCGGTGATGCCGCCGCCGTCCGGATCGTCCTCGAGCAGCACCTCGACGCCGAGCCGGTCATCCAGCCAGGCCGCCAGCAGCATGCCGGCCGCATTCCCCGCCGTCGCCCGCACCCGGGCCCGGCGCACCTCGAACGGGTAGTGGTCGACCGCTGCCGCCAGCAATCCGCGCCACCGGGTCAACCGCGTCCACACCAGGTCGGTGTCGCCGGGGGAGTAGTTGCGGGCCCGCTCCACGAGCGTGGTGATCGGATCGACCGAACCCATCGCGTCGGTGATCCGCCGGCGCGCCAGCCGCCCCACCGGGTCGTCTGCGGGCACATCCGGGGAGGTGCCGGGCCACCACACCACGACCGGGGAGTCGGGCAGCAGCAGCGGCAGCAGCGCCGAGTCGCGATGCCTGACCAGCTCGCCGCGGAAGGTGAGCTCGACGATGTCGCCCGGAACCTCTCCGCCGACCCGCAGTACGGCGTCCAGCCGGGTCTCGCCGGGCCCGTTGGTCACGACCAGGACCCGGGACGGGTGCTCGCGCCCGGCGTCGATGGACGCCGCCAGCACCTCTGCCGGATCGCAGCCCTCGGCGACCGCGATCAGGGTGAACACCAGTCCGGTCGGGACGCCGACCTTCTCCCGGCTGGCGAGGATCCGCTGCCCAATCTGCGCGGACGTGGTGTTCTGCAGCTCGACGATCACCGGATGCTCCTCACGGTCGCCGCCACACCCGGGCATCCCGGGTGAGCATCGCGCGTCCCGACGGCGGCCCCCAGGAGCCCGCAGGGTAGCCCTCCGGACGCGCGTCCGACTCGGCCCAGAAGTCCAGCACGGGGTCGAGGATCCGCCAGGACTGCTCGACCTCCTCCACCTGCGGGAACAGCGGCGGATCGCCCAGCAGCACATCGAGGATCAGCCGCTCGTAGGCTTCCGGGCTCGACTCGGTGAAGGACGTGCCGTAGGCGAAGTCCATCATCACGTCCCGCACCTCCATCTGGGTGGCGGGCACCTTGGCGCCGAAGCGCAGCATGATGCCCTCGTCGGGCTGGATCCGCATCACCAGCGCATTGCTGCCGAGGTTGGTGACGTCGGCGTGCCGGAACGGCAGGTGGGGCGCCGGACGCAGGATGAGCGCGACCTCCGTGACCCGCCGGGGCATCCGCTTGGCGGTCCGCAGGTAGAACGGGACGCCCGCCCAGCGGCGGTTGTCGATGTCGACCCGGATCGCGGCGTAGGTCTCGGTACGCGAGTCGGGCTCGATGCCGTCCTCCTCGAGGTAGCCCTTCACCTGGCGGCCGCCCGCCCAGGCCGCCTGATACTGGCCGCGCGCCGTCCCCAGCGACAGGTCCTTCGCCGGACGGGTGGCGGCCAGCACCTTCAGCTTCTCGGCTCTCAACTCGTCGGCGGAGAACGAGGTGGGCTCCTCCATCGCGGTCAACGCCAGCAGTTGCAGCAGGTGGTTCTGGATGACGTCGCGGGCAGCCCCGATCCCGTCGTAGTAGCCGGCCCGCCCCTCGATGCCGATGTCCTCGGCCATCGTGATCTGCACGTGGTCGATGTAGTTCCGGTTCCAGATCGGTTCGAACAGCTGGTTCGCGAATCGGAAGGCGAGCACGTTCTGGACCGTCTCCTTGCCGAGGTAGTGGTCGATCCGGAACACCGACTGCGCGTCGAAGGCTGCTGCCACCTTGCGTTGCAGCGCCTGCGAGCTGGCCAGGTCGTGGCCGAACGGCTTCTCGATCACGATCCGTGACCAGGCTCCGCCGCGGTCGTCACGGTTCTGGCCGGCCAGGCCGTGGCGGCTCAGCTGGTCGAGGGTGATGTCGAAGGCCTTCGGCGGCACGGAGAGGTAGAACGCGTGGTTACCGCCAGTGCCCTGCGACTCGTCGAGTTCGGCGAGCGTCTCGGCGAGGGTGTGGAAGGCCTCGTCGTCGTCCAGTTCGCCCTGCACGAACCGGATCCCCTCCAGCAGCTGGTGCCAGACGTCCTCGCGAAACGGCGTCCTGGCATGCTCGCGGACCGCCTCGCCCACCACCTGGGCGAACTGGCGGGCGCGCCAGTCCCGTCGCGCGAACCCGACCAGACCGAAGGCGGGCGGCAGCAGGCCCCGGTTGGCGAGGTCGTAGATGGCGGGCAGCAGCTTCTTGCGGGCCAGGTCGCCGGTCACCCCGAACATCACCAGCGCGCACGGGCCGGCCATCCGCGGCAGCCGTCGGTCCCCGGCGTCGCGGAGCGGGTTCCCGACCTGTGGCTCTGCCATCGCCCTCCCTTGTCAGCGCCCTCGCGGATGGGTCAGGGCCGACTCTATCCCCATCGGCGAGGGACGCCAGCGGCCGGTCGGGGCGGGGAAGAATGCCACCCTCCGCGGTCCGGTTCCGGGGCGGGCGCGTCGCTATGCTGGCCGGAGCCCAGTACGAAGGGACGTCCGAGATTCACACCGACCGCCGCCCGACGCCCGTCGCCGCCACGGCTCCGGAGCCGGGACTCGCCCACGCCCGCGCCGTCGCCGGCGCCTATCTGGCGCTGGCCAAGCCGCGCATCATCGAGCTCCTTCTGGTCACCACCGTGCCCGCGATGTTCCTCGCCGTGGGCGGCTTCCCGCCGCTCGGCCTGGCAGCGGCGACGCTGATCGGCGGCACCCTCGCGGCCGGCAGCGCGAATGTGTTCAACTCGGTGCTGGATGCCGACATCGACGCCGCGATGCGCCGCACCCGGCGGCGTCCGATGGCCCGGGACCTGGTCACCCGGCCGCGCGCGGACGCGTTGGGGGTGGGGGTCGGGGTCGCGGGCGTCCGGTTGCTCGGTTTGGGCGC
>JAEYNS010000319.1 GCA_023412435.1 Actinomycetes bacterium
GAACGCGGCAGGCCGGGCCGCTGGTTCGCCGTCCTCGGTTCGGTGGTCGCGCTGGTCGCGGCCGGCGGCGCCGCCGTCACGAGTTGGACGCTGCGCGGCGGAACCCCCGAGATCGACGCCTTCTACGTGGCGCCACGGGAGGTCCCTGCCGAGCCGGGTGTCCTGCTGCGCGCCGAGCCGTTCACCCGGGGTGTTCCCGACACCGGGCGGGCCTGGCGGATCCTGTACACCACCACAAGGGACGACGCGACGCCTGCGGTGGCGAGCGGGATCGTCGTCGTGCCGGCGAGCGGCACCGGTCCGTGGCCGGTGATCAACCTCGCGCACGGCACCACCGGCTTCGCGTCAGCGTGTGCCCCGTCCCTTGCCGAGGAGCCGTTCGAGGCCGGCGCCTTCTTCATCCTCGACAAGACCCTCGATCAGGGCTGGGCGGTGATCGCCTCGGACTACACGGGGCTGGGCACCGAGGGCCCGCACCCGTACCTGGTCGGCGACCCCACCGGACGTGCGGTGCTGGACGCCTCGCGGGCCGCGCGGCAGCTCGCCGGCGCGAATCTGGGCGACCAGAACGTGGTCTGGGGGCACTCCCAGGGTGGCGCCGCGGCGCTGTGGACCGGCGGTATCGCGTCCCGGTACGCCCCTGACCTCACCATCGAGGCGGTGGCGGCCCTCGCGCCCGCGGCCGATCTCCCGGCGCTGGTCGAGAACCTCCCTGCGGTCACCGGCGGCAGCGTCTTCGCCTCCTTCGTGCTCGCGGCGTACACCGCGGTGTACCCCGACGTCGACTTCGCCGGCTACGTGCAGCCGGCCGCGAGGGTGGTGGTCCGCGAGATGGGCAGTCGATGTCTGGCCGAACCCGGTGTGCTGGTGTCGGTGCTCAACGCCCTGGCGCTGACCAGGGATCCGCTGGTCTTCGCCGCTGATCCCGGCTCTGGCCCGCTGGGCGCCCGGCTGGCCGAGAACGTCCCCGTCCTGCCGATCCCGGCACCGCTGCTGATCGCCCACGGGGAGTCGGACTCGCTGATCGACGTCGCCGGCCAGAACGACTATGTCGAAGCCCGCTGCGCGGCCGGCCAGCAGGTCGACTACCGCCGGTACGCGGGTCGTGACCACATCGCGCTGGTCGAGCCGGACTCTCCGCTGATCCCCGACCTGGTGGCGTGGACGCGCGACCGCTTCGCGGGTGAGCCGGTGGCCGCAGGCTGCGTGGACTCCCGGCGCTGAGGAGCCGCCGCGCCGATGATCCGGACTACGCTCGACATGAATACCTGAGGTATTATCTCGACATCAAGATAATTCGCGTCAAGGAGGATCATGAGCGTCGACAGCTACCGGGCCCGCGACCAATTGCAGGTGGGGGAGAAGGCCTACGAGGTCTTCCGCGTGGACGCGGTGGACGGCTCCGCGACGCTGCCGTTCAGCCTCAAGGTGCTGCTGGAGAACCTGCTGCGCACCGAGGACGGCGCCAACGTGACCGCTGACCACATCGCGGCGCTGGGTGGCTGGGAGCCGAGTGACGAGCCGAACCGTGAGATCCAGTTCACCCCGGCCCGCGTGATCATGCAGGACTTCACCGGGGTGCCCTGCGTCGTCGATCTGGCGACCATGCGTGAGGCGATGGCCGACCTCGGCGGCGACCCGGCGAAGGTGAACCCGCTCGCCCCCGCCGAGATGGTGATCGACCACTCGGTGGTGGCTGACCTGTTCGGCACCCCGAACGCCTTCGCCCGCAACGTCGAGCTGGAGTACCAGCGCAACCGGGAGCGCTACCAGTTCCTGCGCTGGGGTCAGACCGCCTTCGACGACTTCGTCGTGGTGCCGCCGGGCACCGGCATCGTCCACCAGGTCAACATCGAGCACCTCGCGCGCGTGGTCTTCCCGCGTGAGGTGGACGGCGTCCTGCAGGCCTACCCGGACACGTGTGTGGGCACCGACTCCCACACCACGATGGTCAACGGCCTGGGCGTGGTCGGCTGGGGCGTCGGTGGTATCGAGGCGGAGGCCGCGCTGCTCGGCCAGCCGGTGTCGATGCTGATCCCGCGGGTGGTCGGCTTCAAGCTGTCCGGCAAGCTGCCCGAGGGCACCACCGCCACCGACCTCGTGCTGACGATCACCGAGATGCTGCGTCAGCACAAGGTGGTCGGCAAGTTCGTCGAGTTCTACGGCCCCGGCGTCGCCGAGGTGCCGGTCGCCAACCGTGCCACGATCGGCAACATGAGCCCCGAGTACGGCTCGACGATCGCCATCTTCCCGATCGACCACAAGACCATCGACTACCTGCGCCTGACCGGCCGGGACGAGCACCAGCTCGCACTCGTCGAGGCGTACTGCCGCGCGCAGGGACTGTGGCACGACCCCGACCACGAGCCGCGGTACTCGGAGTACCTCGAGCTCGACCTCGCCGACATCGTGCCGAGCATCGCCGGCCCGAAGCGTCCCCAGGACAGGGTGACGCTGGCCCACGCCAAGCAGGGCTTCAACGAGGCGCTGCGCGACTACGTCGGCGGTGACATCACCGGTTACGACCAGGCGGTCGCGGAGAGTTTCCCTGCCTCGGATGCACCCGCTCATTCCGGTGAGAACGGCGCGCCGGCGCCCCGCGAGTACGGTGAGCACGGTGCCGCGCCCGGGCGTCCCTCCCGGCCGACCCCTGTCACCCTTGCCGACGGCACCAGCTTCACCCTCGACCACGGCGCGGTGACGATCGCCGCGATCACCTCGTGCACCAACACCTCCAACCCGTCGGTGATGGTCGGTGCCGCCCTGGTCGCCAAGAAGGCTGTCGAGCGTGGTCTGACCCGCAAGCCGTGGGTGAAGACCTCGCTGGCGCCGGGGTCGAAGGTGGTGACCGACTACTACGACAAGTCCGGGCTCACCCAGTACCTGAACGCCCTCGACTTCGACTTGGTGGGCTACGGCTGCACCACCTGCATCGGCAACACCGGCCCGCTGATCCCCGAGGTGTCGCAGGCGGTCAACGCCCACGACCTCGCCGTCACCTCCGTCCTGTCGGGCAACCGCAACTTCGAGGGCCGGATCAACCCGGACGTCAAGATGAACTACCTGGCCAGCCCGCCGCTGGTGGTCGCCTACGCGCTCGCCGGCCGGATGGACATCGACCTCACCACCGAGCCGATCGGCACCGGGAGCGACGGGCAGCCGGTCTACCTGGCCGACATCTGGCCGACCCAGGCAGAGGTGGACGAGGTGGTCAACTCCTCGATCTCGGCCGACATGTTCACCTCCCGCTACGCCGACGTGTTCGCCGGCGACGAGGCCTGGCGCTCGCTGCCGACCCCGGAGGGCGACACCTTCGAGTGGGATGCGGAGTCGACCTACGTCCGCAAGCCGCCGTACTTCGACGACATGCCCCGCGATCCCGAGCCCGTCGGCGACATCACCGGGGCCCGGGTCCTGCTCAAGCTCGGCGACTCGGTGACCACCGACCACATCTCGCCTGCCGGTGCGATCAAGCTCGACAGCCCGGCGGGCAAGTACCTCACCGAGCACGGGGTGGCGCGCAATGACTTCAACTCCTACGGCTCCCGCCGCGGCAACCACGAGGTGATGATCCGCGGGACCTTCGCCAACATCCGGTTGCGCAACCAGATCGCTCCCGGCACCGAGGGCGGGTTCACCCGTGACTTCACCCAGGCCGACGGCCCGGTGACCACGGTGTTCGAGGCGGCCCAGAGCTACGCCGCCGCGGGGACGCCGCTGGTGGTGCTGACCGGCAAGGAGTACGGCTCGGGGTCGTCGCGGGACTGGGCGGCCAAGGGCACCGCGCTGCTCGGGGTGAAGGTGGTCATCGCCGAGAGCTACGAGCGGATCCACCGCTCCAACCTGATCGGAATGGGCGTCCTGCCGCTGCAGTTCCCCGACGGCGAGAACGCCGACTCGCTCGGCCTGACCGGCACCGAGACCTTCTCGGTGAGCGGGGTCACCGCCCTCAACGACGGGGTCATTCCGGCCACCGTCACGGTCACCGCCGACGGTGGGAACGGCACCACGACCTTCGAGGCGAAGGTCCGGATCGACACCCCCGGCGAGGCGGAGTACTACCGGCACGGCGGGATCATGCAGTACGTCCTGCGCTCCCTCGCAGGCTGAACCTGTGGGGGAGCGACCTGACCTGGCGGGCCGGGTGGCCTGGACCTACCTCGCCACCCTGGCCGCCGCCGCGGTCGGCGGACTGATCGCGCTGGTCGCCTATCAGGTGGTGGATCCACTGGTCTGTGGACCGGCGACCGGTGAGCTGGCTGAGCGCGCCCTGACGTGCTCGCTGGTGTCCGGGATGGGCCTGTGGGTGGCGGGCTTCGCTGCCGCCTTCGCCGGCGCGCTCGCGCTGGTGAAGCTCGATCGTCGACTGGCCGCCTGGCTGGCGATGGTCGCCGGCCTGGTCGGGCTCCTGGCAGGGATCGGCGGACTGGGGCAGTGGTGGTGGACGGCCGCCGTCGTACTGCTGCCCGCCGCTGCCGCCCTGGCCAGTGCCGCCTGGTCGCAGGATCGGCGTTTCCGGCTCGGGCAGCAGGCGGTCCTGGGTGGCCTGCTGCTGGCCGGGCTGGGCGTGCTGACCTGGCAGCTCGTCGGCTGAGGGACGGCCACCGGCCCGGTGCGGGTCAGCTCCAGGCGGCGAGGATCACCGGAATGGCGACTTCCTGCTGCCAGGGCCGGGCCCCCAGCGCGGTCAGGCGCTCGGCCAGGCCTGCGGCGTCGATGGTGGCCGGCGCCTCGAACAGCAGGCGGCGTACCACCTCTGGGGACAGCAGGTTCTCCACCGGCACCTCGAGTTCCTCGGCGCGTGCCACCAGGGCCGGCCGCACCCGCGACCAGCGCGCGAAGGAGTCCGGCCAGCGATGCTGCCAGGTCCGGGGCTGGGGTGGTCCGGAGGCCTCGACGTGCCGGGGCGGCAGCTCGTGCCGGGGGGTGGCCAGGGCGGTGTGGACTGCCTCCAGCCAGCTCGCCTCGTGACGCGCCGCCACCCGCATCGTGAAGCCGCGGATGCGGCGCAGTTCCGTCCGTGTGGGCGCCGTCCTGGTGCGTTCCAGCTGGGCGGCGAGCTCGGTGATCGACCGGTCGTTCAGCACCCGTCCGGGCGCCTTGTCGTCGGCCGCGGCGATCGCGTCACGCACCTGCCAGAGCTCACGGACGATCGCCAGCCCCAGCCCGGTGTGGACGTCGTGCAAGCCTGAGGTGCGCCGCCAGGGGTCCGCCACCGGCACGACTGGGTCCGCGGCGTGGGCGGCGAGGTGGGCGAACTCCTGGTAGGCCCAGTCCAGCTTGCCCGCCTCGGTGAGGTGGTCGATCAGCCACAGCCGCAGGTCGTCGAGCCGCTCGACGTCCAGCGCGGCGTAGGCCAGCCACTCCTCGGGCAGCGGACGGCGCGACCAGTCGGCCGCCGAGTGCTCCTTGAGCAGGCTCACCCCGACGGCCAGTTCCATCAGGGCGTTCAGGTTGACCTTCGGGATGCCCAGCAGCCGCGCCGCCAACTCGGTGTCGAACAGCGTGGTGGGCCAGAGCTTCACCTCCGACAGGCACGGCAGGTCCTGGCTGGCGGCGTGCAGGATCCACTCCGCTCCGGCCAGCGCGTCCGAGAGGCTGGTCAGGTCAGCCCGCGGCGCGCCGTCCTCGAAAGCTGTCGGGTCCAGCAGGTGCGTGCCGGAGCCGGCCCGCCGCAGCTGGATGAGGTAGGCCTTGGCGGTGTAGCGGAAGCCCTGCGCCCGCTCGGTGTCGATCGCGACCGGCCCGCTGCCGCCCGCGAGCGCGGCGAGCATGTCGTGATAGGCCTGCGGGGTGTCGACGATCTGGGGCACCCCGTCGGCCGGTGCGGTGAGGACGGGGTAGGTGACTGGGGCGGCCGGCTCTGCTGGATCGCTCACCGTGGTCGGGTCCCCGGACGGCGCGGCAGGATCGGGACCACACCGTCCGGCAGCGGTGGCAGTCCTGCCGTCATACACAACAGCTCCGACCAGGCGGCCAGGTGCTCGGTGAGCTGGCCACCGCTGGCCAGGACGGGGGTCCATGAGGCCCGCAGCTCGATCTCGGCGCGCGGCGGGTCGTCGCTGATCTCGCCGAAGGCCTTGCTGGACACCGCCGTCACGGTGCCGCTGGGCGCCCGGTAGCCGGCCTGATTGCGGTCCAGCGCGTCGATCAGCCAGGACCAGCCGACCTCGGTCAGCAGCGGGTCGGCGACCATCTCGGCGTCGACGTCCGCCCGGGCGTAGGTGACGCACCGGAAGTCGCCGTCCCAGGACGGGTTCCCGGCGGGGTCGTGCAGCAGCACCAGGCGTCCGCTGCCGAGTTCCGCCTCATGGACCACCACCTCGGCGCTGACGGCGACGGCGAACGGGGCGATCTTCTGGGGAGCCGGCAGCTCCTCGATGACGAGCTCAGGACGCCAGACCATGGTGGTCATTGCCGCCACGGCTTCCTCGAACAGGCGCGGTACCGCGCGCTGGCTCCTCGCTCCCACGTGCCGAGGGTAACTTTTCCGGGCCCCGACCGACGGCTGACGCGCCGAGAAGTCAGCCGTCGGCAGGGGTGAAGGTGAGACTGACCGAGTTGATGCAGTACCGCAGGTCGGTCGGCGTGTCATAGCCCTCGCCGGCGAAGACGTGGCCCAGGTGCGAGTCGCAGGCCGCGCAGCGCACCTCGACCCGGGGGCGGCCAGGGAGACTGCGGTCCTCCAGGAGACGGACCCTGTCCTCCGCGGCGCTGGTGAAGAAGGAGGGCCAGCCGCAGTGCGAGGCGAACTTGTGCTCGCTCTGGAAGAGTTCGGTGCCGCAGGCCCTGCAGCTGTAGGTGCCGGGCTGGTCGAGGTCGGTGTACTCGCCGGTGAAGGCGCGCTCCGTCCCCCCCTCCCGCAGGACGTGGTACTCCAGGGCGCTCAACTGCTCGCGCCACTGCTCGGGCGTCTTGATGACGGACAGCTCCATGCCGACCTCCTCCGGTCACCGTCCAGCCTATTCACCCCGGCAACGCCGGTGCGTAGGGTGGACCAATGGCCGACACCGCTCTCGAACTGGACGTCGACGGCAGGGCGGTGCGACTGTCGAGCCCGGACAAGCCGTACTTCGCCGAGCTGGGCATCACCAAGCGCGGGGTCGCCGAGTACTTCCTCTCGGTGGGGCCGGGCATCCTGAACGCGCTGCGGGATCGTCCGACCACGATGGAGCGGTGGCCGGGCGGGGTGCGCGACGACGTCGTCGTGGCCACCCGTGCCGACAGCAGGGGAGAGGCCTTCTACCAGAAGCGGGCGCCGGCCCAGACCCCGGAGTGGGTGCAGACCACGACCATCACGTTCCCCTCCGGACGGACCGCGGTCGAGGTGGCCCCGTCCGACCTGGCGACGATCCTGTGGATGGTGAACCTGGGCACGGTGCGGTTTCACCCGTGGCCGGTGCGCGCCGCCGACACCGACGCCGTCGAC
>JAEYNS010000016.1 GCA_023412435.1 Actinomycetes bacterium
TCCTCCACGTGCTCGACCGTCCCTGAGGCCGGCGTGGCTGGCTGGTCGGAGTACCTCCCGGGGGCGCGCTGGTACGCCGCCAAGACCGGCGGCGAACTGGCAGGCGTTCGCGCCCTCGAGTGGTACACCTCGCCCGGCACGCTGCCCGCCGTGCGCTCCGAGCTCGCCACCGTCACCGGCCCTGACGGCACCGCCACCTACCACCTGCTGGTGGGCTACCTGCCGCCAGGCACCGCCGAGCCGGACGCGCTCGTGACCACCGCCGAACTGCCCGGGCTGGGGCGGGTGGACGTGGTCGATGCCCCCGGCTCCCCGGCCGCGATGGCGGCGCTGCTGAGCGTGCTCGTCGACACCCCGCCGCCCGGCATGAGGTGGCTCTCCCGACCGGCCACCGCCCCGTCCTCGGTTCGGGTCTCCACCGCCGAGCAGAGCAACTCCACGCTCATCGCCGATGGCCTGCTGGTGAAGATCTACCGGCGGCTCGAGCCGGGCACGAACCCCGACCCCGAGTTGCTCGCTGCGCTGGCCGGCCGACAGGTGCCACGGCTGCACGGCGTCCTGTCCGGGCACGGGTACGACCTGGCGGTGGTGTCGGAGTTCCTGCCGCAGGCCGCCGACGGCTGGGAGTACGCCACCGCCGCGTGCGCCGCGGGACGGCCGGTGGACGAGGAACTCGCCGCGCTGGGCCAGGTGCTGCGGGAGATCCATGCCCGTCTGGCCGCGGCGTTCGGCACCGCCACCGCAGACCGGCCAGCCCTCCAGGAGCGATTCGACGCCGGCCTCGCCGAGGCCCTGGCGGCCAGCCCGGAGCTGGCTGTTCGGCGGGCGGCGCTGGCGTCCCTGCTCAGCCCGACCGGCGACGCACCGGTCACGACCCAACGGGTGCACGGCGACTTCCATCTCGGCCAGGCCCTGCTGACCCCTGACGGCTGGCGGGTGATCGACTTCGAGGGCGAACCCGGCGTCCCGCTCGATCAGCGCCGCGCCTTCGACTCGCCCTGGCGCGATGTCGCGGGACTGCTGCGGTCGATCGACTACGCCCGATCGGCGCACCCCGACCCGGACGGAGCGACGGCCACCGCCTGGGCGAAGGCCGCCAGGGCGGCGTTTCTGACGGGCTACGGCACGCAAGGCTCGGATCCCGCGCTGTTGCGCGCCTACGAGGTGCACCGGATGCTCTACGAGGTGGGCTACGAGCTGCGGAATCGTCCCGACTGGGTGCGGATCCCCCTGTCGGCGGTCGAAGATGTCACCAGAGCGGACTGAGGAGATCAGATGGCGTACGACGTGAACGGCGGCCTGACCGGCTGGGACCTCGAGGGCTTCCACAACGGGGGCGACACCGAGTGCTGGCGGCGCCTGGGGGCCCACGAGGTGACCCTGATCGACGAGGAACGCGGCGAGGTGCACGGCACCCGGTTCGCGGTGTGGGCGCCGAATGCCGCCGAGGTCCGGCTGAACGCCGACTTCAACTACTGGAGCGGTGACGCCATGCACCTGATCCCGGGAGCAGGGGTGTGGACGCTCTTCGTCGAGGGCATCGGTACCGGCGCGCTCTACAAGTACAACGTCCTGGGCCGCGACGGGGTCTGGCGGGAGAAGGTCGACCCGATCGCCTTCTTCGCCGAGCAGGCCCCCGCGAACTCGTCCATCGTCTACACCAGCAAGTACCTGTGGTCCGACGACGAGTGGATGGAGCGGCGTCGCCAGGCGGTGCCGCACCGCGAGCCGATGTCGATCTACGAGGTGCACCTGGGCAGCTGGCGCAAGGGCAAGACCTACCTCGAGCTGGCAGAGGAACTCGTCGAGTACGTCACCTGGCAGGGCTTCACCCACGTCGAGTTCATGCCGGTCACCGAGCACCCCTTCGAGCCGTCCTGGGGCTACCAGGTCACCAACTACTTCGCCCCGCAGTCCCGCCTCGGCCGGCCCGACGAGTTCCGCTACCTCGTCGACCGGCTGCACCAGGCAGGGGGCGGCGTGATCCTCGACTGGGTGCCGGGGCACTTCCCCAAGGACGAGTGGGCGCTGGGACGTTTCGACGGCACGGCGCTCTACGAACACGAGGACCCCCGCCAGGGCGAGCACCGCGACTGGGGAACGTACATCTTCAACTACGGCCGCAACGAGGTGAAGTCCTTCCTCGTCTCCAACGCCCTGTACTGGGTGACCGAGTTCCACATCGACGCGCTGCGGGTGGACGCGGTCGCGTCCATGCTGTACCTGGACTACTCCCGTGAAGCCGGTGAGTGGGTGCCCAACATCTACGGCGGCAACGAGAACCTCGAGGCGATCGACTTCCTGCGCTACGTCAACCGGCACCTGTACGAGCGCGTCCCCGGTGTGGTGATGATCGCGGAGGAGTCGACCTCGTTCGGCGGGGTGACGGCGCCGGTGCACGAGGGCGGTCTGGGCTTCGGCTTCAAGTGGAACATGGGCTGGATGAACGACTCCCTGCGCTACCTGGGGCTCGAGCCGATCTACCGGCAGTACCACCACCACGAGATGACCTTCGCGATGGTCTACGCCTACTCGGAGAACTTCATCCTGCCGATCTCCCACGACGAGGTGGTGCACGGCAAGGGCTCGATGGTGAACAAGGTGCCGCAGGACACCTGGCGGCAGTTCGCCTCGCTGCGGGCGTTCTACTCCTACATGTGGGCCTTCCCCGGCAAGAAGCTGCTGTTCGCCGGCTGCGAGTTCGGGCAGCGCTCGGAGTTCAACGAGGCGGTGAGCCTCGAGTGGTGGGTCAGCGACCTGTGGGGTCACCGCGGCCTGCAGAACATGGTCAGGGACCTGAACCGGATCTACACCGCCCACCCCGCGCTGTGGCAGCTCGACTCCGAGCCCGCGGGGTTCCGCTGGATCAACGCCGACGACGCCCGCGCGAACACCTACTCCTGGCTGCGCAGCGATGCGGCCGGCCAGCAGCTGGCGGTGATCACGAACTTCTCCTCCGAACCCTGGCAGCGGTACCGGATCGGGTTGCCGCAGGCGGGGGTGTGGACGGAGATCTTCAACTCGGACTCCGGCGTCTACGACGGCTCGGACCAGCACGGGAACCTGGGACGGGTGGTGGCCGAGGAGGAGCCGTGGAACGGCTTCCCTGCCAGCGCCATCGTTGTCGTTCCGCCGCTCGGCACCGTCTACTTCCGCTACGACGGCGAGGCATGATCCGCGACGCCTTTCCGGTCAGCCTCGGCTTCGGCGGGGTGGCCTGGACCGACCTGGCGGGGCAGGACCATCCCGAGCGCTACCACCTGATGCTGACCGCGACGGTCAGGGACGCCTTCGCCGATCCCGTGGTCCGCCGGCTCGAGGTCTCGGTGGCCGCCGCCGACCGGCAGCGCCGGCGGGCCCTGCACCGGGCGGGCTTCCGGCTGGAGGCCGTCCGCAGGCTGCGCTGGATTGGCCCTGACGGTGTTCCCGAGGATCAGGCCGACT
Organism: Actinomycetes bacterium; assembly: GCA_023412435.1. Lineage (GTDB taxonomy): Bacteria > Actinomycetota > Actinomycetes > Propionibacteriales > Propionibacteriaceae > Propionicimonas. Next base: position 3,445 of record JAEYNS010000016.1, read on the forward strand.
ACGCCCTGCTGCGGGAGGACCGGCCGGTCGGACCCGACGGGTTCTCGGCGGTGATGAACTCGGTCACGCCTCGCAAGCGGGTTATCTCCCACGTGCTGCTGACCGACGAGGCAGGGCGCGCGTGCGTCCTGGAGACCACCTTCAAGACCGACTACGAGCTGCCCGGCGGCATCCTCAACCCGGCCGAGTCGCCGCGGGCGGGGGCCGTCCGCGAGGTGCAGGAGGAACTCGGGCACACGATCAGCGTGGGTCGGTTGCTGGTGGTGGACTGGCTGGCCCCCTACCTGGGCTGGGAGGACGCCGTGGAACTGATCTTCGACGCGGGGGTGCTGAACCCTCGTTCGGTGGCGATGCTTCGCCCGGACGGGACCGAGATCCGGCAGATCCACTGGCTGCCGCCGCTTGAGGCGGCCGGTACGATGGCTCCGTTCGCGCGCGGGCGCCTGATCGCGGCCCTCGAGGCCCGGGCTGAGGGACGCACCGCCTACCTCGAACGGGGCGAACGCATCAGTTAGGGAATAACCCGATCCGCCCTCCGTTATCATTAGCGTGATGCTAACGATCTTCGGTGCGCGATGACCGGCGCCTCCACCGGGAAGAGCACCCCGCTGTGGGCGTTGCTGACGGTCTACCTGCTCGGCATCTTCATGGGTGCCATCGACACGGGAATCGTCACCCCGGCGCGCACGATCATCCAGAACGACCTCGGCGTCGACGAGTCGACCGGCATCTGGATGATCACCATCTACACCCTCGCCTACGCCGCCGCGATCCCGGTGATGGGCAAGCTGGCCGACCGGCTGGGCCGCAAGCCGATCTACCTGATTTCCATCACGCTGTTCGGCATCGGGTCGCTGCTGTGCGGGCTCAGTCAGGACGTCGGCAGCTTCGAGTTGCTGATCGCCGCCCGCGCCATCCTGGCCATCGGCGGCGGCGGCATCCTGCCGGTCGCCACCGCGGAGTTCGGGACGTCGGTGCCGCCGGAGCGGCGCGGCATGGCGCTCGGTCTGGTGGGTGGCGTCTACGGCGTGGCGAACGTGTTCGGCTCCAGCGCCGGCTCGCTCATCCTCGACATCGCCGGCCAGCACAACTGGCAGTTCA
>JAEYNS010000024.1 GCA_023412435.1 Actinomycetes bacterium
AGCTCGTACAGCCGGAAGGTGAGGGCGGTGGCGACGCCGAAATTGCCCCCGCCGCCGTGCAGCGCCCAGAACAACTCGGGGTGCTCCTGCTCGCTGGCGGTGACCTGTCGGCTGTCCGCCGTGACGAGGTCGACCGAGACCAGGTTGTCGCAGGCCAGCCCGAACCTGCGGTCCAGCCACCCGGTTCCGCCGCCCAGGGTGAACCCGCCGACGCCGGTGGTCGAGACCCGGCCCCCGGTGGTCGCCAGCCCGAAGGGTTCGGTGCCGCGGTCGAGGTGACTCATGGTGGCCCCGCCGCCCACCCGTGCAGTCCGTGCGACGGGGTCGACGACGACGTCGTGCAGCGCCCGCAGGTCGATCACGAGCCCGCCGTCGGCCAGCCCGTTGCCCTGCACCGAGTGCCCACCACCGCGCACGGCGATGGCGAGGTCGCGGTCGCGCGCGAACCGGAGCGCGGTCGCGACGTCGGTCGCATCGGCGCACTGCACGATCACAGCGGGACGCTTGTCGATCATGGCGTTCCAGACGCTCCGGGCCTGGTCGTAACCGGCGTCGGCGGGGATGATGACGCGTCCCGACACCTGCGCCCGCAGCGAGTCGAGCCCGGGTGCGTTGGTCAGATCGGTCATGGCTTCCCCTGGGGTGAGGGTGGCGGCGACGTTCGCGGGATGCCCGACAGACTAGGACGGCCGGCGCGTGATCGGCACGGCAGAAAAGTGCGCCCCCGAGAGGATTCGAACCTCTGCTCCCGCCTCCGGAGGGCGGTGCTCTATCCCCTGAGCTACGGGGGCCTGCCCGGGTGACCGGGCTCGGCAACTCTAGCAAAGATCCGGTGGCCGCAATCACCGCCCTATCCTGTCCGCGTGAGGACGCTGCGCCGACTGGCGACCCTGCTCGTCTGGCCGTTGCTGGTCGGCTGCGTCGCCCAGGCGCCGCCGGCCCCCGCCGAACTGCGGGACACCCCGCCGCCGTGGCCCGCGCCCCGCGACGGCATCTCCTACTTCGAGGCCGCAGGGGTGCCGTCCTCCCGGCTGGACGACACCACGGACCAGCGCGTGTTCACCCTCACCCTTGCCGTCGACGGCGAGTCGGTGCCGCTGGCGGCCGGGATCGGCCTCGACCTGCCACGGGCGCTGCAGGCCCCCGTCCACACCCACGACGAGACCGGGGTGGTCTGGCTGGAGGGCAGGGGGGCCACAGAGGTCACCCTCGGCCAGTTCTTCACCGTCTGGGGGGTGAGGTTCACGGCGGACTGCCTGGGCGCCGCCTGCGGCACCCTCACCGTCACAGCCGACGGAGAGCCGGTGGCGACCCCTGCCGACCTGACCCTGGCGGGGGTGGAGCAGGCGGTGGTGGGGACCGTGACGACCACCGGGTGACCAGCGATTCATCCGCCGTCGGCGGGCCGGGCAACCTCTGGCACAGTATCGGGCATGACCCACATGCACGTCGCGGGCTCGATCCACGCCGACGCGACCCTGCCGGCCCCGGTCTGGCTGACCCGCCCCGAGGACGTGAACGCGCTGACCCCCAAGCTGTGGAGCCGCACCGTCTCGCGCGGTGAGGACGGCGTGCTGAGCGTGGGCGGGCTGAAGGCCACCGAACTGGCCGAGCAGGTAGGCACCCCGGCGTACGTGATGGACGAGTCCGACTTCAGGGCCAGGGCCGCCGAGTGGCGCGAGGCCTTCGCGGGGTGGACCGTGTACTACGCCGGCAAGTCCTTCCTGTGCACCACCGTGGCGCGCTGGGTCGTCGAGGAGGGCCTCGGGCTCGACGTCTGCTCGCTGGGCGAGCTCACCGTGGCGCTGCGCGCCGGCGTCCCCGGCGAACTGATCGGGATGCACGGCAACAACAAGAGTGAGGCGGAGCTGCGGCTGGGGCTGGCCAACGGGGTCGGACGGATCATCGTCGACTCCGCCGACGAGATAGCCCGTCTGGAGCGGATCTGCGAGGAACTCGACACCACCGCCAGGGTGCTCGTCCGGGTCACCACCGGCGTCGAGGCGCACACCCACGAGTACATCGCCACCGCCCACGAGGACCAGAAGTTCGGGTTCTCGATCCAGGGCGGCCAGGCGCTGGTCGCGATGGTCCGCTGCTACCACAGCCGGCGACTGGACCTGCGCGGGATCCACTCCCACATCGGCTCCCAGATCTTCGACACCAACGGCTTCGAGGTGGCGGCGCGGCGCACCCTCAAGCTGGTCAGCCAGTTCAAGGAGGCGACCGGGGTGTCGCTGGCCGAACTCGACCTCGGCGGCGGCTTCGGCATCGCCTACACCAAGGAGGACGACCCGGCCCCGGCTGCCGCCCTGGCCGCGGGCCTGCGCGAGATCGTCGCCCACGAGGTGCGCGGGTTCGGGCTCGAGCAGCCGGCGATCTCCATCGAACCCGGCCGCGCGATAGTCGGGCCGTCGGCCCTGGCGCTGTACCGGGTCGGCACCGTGAAGAACGTCGAGGTGGGTGGCGGCCAGTCCCGTCGCTACGTCTCGGTGGACGGCGGGATGAGCGACAACATCCGGCCTGCGCTCTACGGCGCCGAGTACTCCGCCACCCTCGCCTCGCGATCCTCGGACGCCGAGCCGGTGCTGTCGCGGGTGGTCGGCGTCCACTGCGAGGGCGGCGACATCCTGGTTCGCGACGAGTTCCTGCCGGCCGACGTCCGTCCCGGCGACCTGCTCGCCGTGCCCGCCGCGGGGGCGTACAGCCGGTCGATGGCCAGCAACTACAACCACACCCCGCGTCCGCCGGTAGTCTCTGTCCGCGACGGCCGGGTCACCACGCTGGTCCGCCGCGAAACCCTAGACGACCTGCTGGCGCTGGACGCCGGCGCCACCAGTTGAGCCGAAGGACCACGATGACGACGAGTGAGCCACTCAAGGTCGCCCTGCTCGGGTGCGGGGTGGTCGGATCGCAGGTAGCGCGCGTCCTGCTCAGCGAGGCCGAGGATCTGCGCGCCCGGGTGGGCAGGCCGCTGGAGCTGGTCGGGATCGCCGTGCGCGACCTCTCCCGTCCGCGGGCGGGGATCGACCCGGCGCTGCTGACCGATGACGCCGCGGCGCGGGGGGGCGGCGGGGGCCGCGGCC
>JAEYNS010000100.1 GCA_023412435.1 Actinomycetes bacterium
GTGTAGAAGGCTGTCGTCCGCTCGCCGGCAGCCGCGGCGTCCTCGGCGGGCGTGCCGGCGGCCACGGACTGCTCGGCCCAGCGGCGGCTGCTCGCTGTCATGAACTGCCGTGCCTGGGCGCCGGCTCCCCACGCGTCGGCATCCGAGGGCCGCCCCGCGCCGGTCCCGAGGTGGACGGCGAGCCCCAGCAGGCTCAGATCCCATCCCACCCCGAGGGCGCCGGGACCGTAGGTCTGCCAGAACCCGGATTCGACCGAGCCGGAGTGGATCAGGCGCAGCCGGGCGTGTCCGGCGTCGACCGGCTCGACCCGGACGTCGATCAGGCTGGCCGGCTCACCCATCACCCAGGTGGCGGTGAAACGTGACGGCGGCTCGCAGCTCTGCACCACCCCGCCGGCGTTGCCCTCGACCTGGTAGCTGCCGCCGAGCCGGAGGTCTCCGTGCACCGGCGCGAACCAGCGCTCCAGCCGCCCGGCGGTGGTGACCGCATCCCACAGGTCCGCGGCGTCGGTCGGGTAGACCTGGCTGATCTCCAGCGAGATCGTGGTGAGGTCGTCGCCGGCGGCGATCGCCACCGACCGGCTCACCTGGTCGAGTTGGCCGGTGACGTACTGCTCGGGAAGGTCGGCGGTCATGAGTCCTCCTTCTGCTGCCGGGCACGGGTGCCGCGGCGGATCTCGGTGTCGAGGGCGGCCAGCCGGGGCTCCCAGAAGCGCCGGAACCCGGCCAGCCACGCGTCCACCTCACGCAGCGGTGCCGGGTTGACCGAATAGAGCCGCCGGGTGCCGGAGGGGCGGACGTCGGTGAAGCCGCTCTCACGCAGCACCCGCAGGTGCTGGGAGACGGCCGGCTGGCTGATGCCGAACTCGCCCTGGACGATCCCGGTCAGTTCACCCGCCGTGCGTTCGCCCCCGGCGAGCAGTTCGAGCAGCCGGCGTCGGACCGGATCACCCAGGATGTCGAGAGCGTGCACCCGCCCATTCTTCGGCGGTGACTTATATAAGTCAAGACCTATATCGAGGTCACCCCTGGCCGCAGGGCGACAGGGGTGCCGGCCTCGACGGTGCGCGACACGGTGCACAGCCGCTGGTGAGACTGCTCGAGGGCCGCGGGCAGCCGCAGCCGGGCGGCGTCCCCGTCCTCGCCGGTGGGGAAGGCGACGGTGAAGACGACGTCGATGTCGGTCAGGATGTTGCCCCCGTCGCTCTCGCGTCCCTTCTGCCCGCTCGCCGTGACCACGAACTCGTCGGGCTCGGACCGGCGGGCGGTGATGCTGTCGACGTCGATCGCCGAGCAGCCGGCGAGGGCGGCCAGCAGGAGCTCGACCGGGCTGAACGAGTCCGGGTCGGTGCCCGACATGGTGATCTCGGCGCCCCGGGCGTTGCGGGCGCGGAACATCCCGGCGGCATCCCGGGTGACGACGACCTCGGTACGGGGCAATGGCGCGGCGGGCACGACAACTCCTTGCGTGGGGACTTTCCTCCACCCTACCGACGGCGATTGGGCGCCGCCGCCCCCGCCAGGGTGGGACGATGGCGGGGATGCGGCTCGACCACCTGATCCCCGACAGCGGCGACGACCCCGACGCGCTCTACGAGGCGTTCGTCGGCTGGGCCGCCGACGACGGGCTGGCGCTGTACCCGCACCAGGACGAGGCGATCATCGACATCCTGACCGGGGCCAACACGATCGTCACCACCCCCACCGGCTCGGGCAAGACCCTGATCGCCACCGCCGCCCACTTCGCCTGCCTCGCCGCCGGTGGCCGCAGCTACTACACCGCACCGATCAAGGCGCTGGTGAGCGAGAAGTTCTTCGCGCTGTGCGACACCTTCGGCGCCGACAAGGTGGGGATGGTGACCGGCGACGCCGCGGTGAACCCCGACGCGCCGATCGTCTGCTGCACGGCCGAGATCCTCGCCAACCTCGCGCTGCGCGAGGGCGGGTCGGCACGGGTCGACCAGGTGGTGATGGACGAGTTCCACTTCATCGCCGACCCCGACCGCGGCTGGGCCTGGCAGGTGGCGCTGGTCGAGTTGCCGCAGGCCCAGTTCGTCATCATGTCGGCGACCCTCGGTGACGTCACGGAGCTCGCCCGGTCCCTGGCCGGGCGTACCGGCCGTCCGTCCAGCGTGATCGGTGGCGCGGTCCGTCCCGTCCCGCTGGAGTACAGCTGGTCGACCCGGCCGGTCCAGGAGACCGTCGAGCTGCTGCTGCGTGACGCGAAGGTGCCGGTGTACCTGGTCCACCCGACCCAGGCCGCGGCCGTCGAGCGGGCCCAGGCGCTGCTCAGTTCAGGGCTGGCCGACAGGTCGAACCGCAGGGCGCTGGTGGAGGCGATGCAGGGCTTCCGGTTCGCCGGCGGCTTCGGGCAGACCCTTGCCAAGCTGCTCAACTCCGGGATCGCGGTCCACCACGCCGGGATGCTGCCGCGGTACCGACGGCTGGTCGAAACCCTCGCCCAGCGCGGTCTGCTGAGCGTGATCTGCGGGACCGATACCCTCGGCGTCGGCATCAACGTCCCGATCCGCACAGTGCTGTTCGCCAGCCTGTCGAAGTTCGACGGACGGCGGCAGCGCATCCTGCGGGCCCGGGAGTTCCACCAGATCGCCGGCCGGGCGGGTCGTCCCGGGTTCGACACAGTGGGCTACGTGGTGGGCCAGGCACCCGATCACGTGGTCGAGAACGAGAAGGCCCTGGCCAAGGCCGGCAGCGACCCGAAGAAGCGCCGCCAGGTGCAGCGGAAGAAGGCTCCCGAGGGCTTCGTCCACTACACCGACGAGACCTTCGCCCGGCTGGCCGAAGCCGAGCCAGAACCGCTGACCGCCCGGATGCGGATCACCCACGCGCTGCTGCTGAACCTGCTGCAGCGTGACCAGGACACCGCCGTCGCGGTGCGCGAGTTGATCGACTCCAGCACCCCAGACCCGGCGGCGCGGCGCCGGCTCTACCGCCGTGCCCTGCAGTTGGGCAGGTCGCTGCTCGGCGCGGGCGTGGTGACGCGGCTGCCGGAACCGACCCCTGGCGGACGCCGGTACGCGCTGCACGTCGACCTGCAGCACGATTTCGCGCTCAACCAGCCGCTGAGCGCGTTCGCGCTCGCCGCCCTCGACCTGCTCGACCGCGAATCACCCAGCTATGCCCTGGACGTCGTGAGCGTCATCGAGTCGACCCTCGAGGACCCGAAGGCTGTGCTGGTGCAGCAACAGTTCCGGGCCAAGGGCGAACTGCTCGCCGAGCTGAAGGCGGACGGGGTGGAGTACGAGGAACGGCTGGAGTTGCTCGACGAGGTGACCTGGCCTCGGCCGCTGGCCGACCTGCTCGAGCACGCCCACCAGCTGATGGTGGCGGGCCACCCGTGGCTGGCCGAGACCCCGGTCTCGCCGAAGTCGGTGGTTCGGGACATGGCGGAGCGGTCGATGACCTTCGGCGAGTACGTGGCGTTCTACAAGGTGCAACGCAGCGAGGGCCTGGTGCTGCGCTACCTCTCCGATGCCTATCGGGCGCTGCGGCAGACGGTGCCGGAGCCGGCGCGGACCGACGAGCTGGAGGACCTGATCCAGTGGCTCGGTGAGGTCACCCGGCTGACGGACTCCTCGCTGCTGGACGAGTGGGCACGGCTGACCCGGCTCTCCGGGGCAGGACCGGCTGAGGAGCCGCCGCCGCCGACCCGGTCGGTGACGGGCAACGAGCGGGCCTTCCGGGTCCTGGTGCGCAACGCGATGTTCCGAAGGGTTCAGCTCGCCGCCGCCGACGATATCGAGGGGCTGCTGGCGCTGGATGCCGGGGAACCCGGCCGCACCATGAGCTTCACCGACTGGGACAGGGCGCTGGGGGAGTACTACGACGAACACGACAACATCGGTCTCGACGCCGACGCCCGCGGACCCGGGCTGCTCGTCGTCGAGGCGGACGGTCGTACCTGGCGGCTCCGGCAGATCATCGACGACCCGGCGGGCAACCACGACTGGGCCGTCACCGCGGAGATCGACCTGGATGCCTGCGACGCCGCCGGCGACCTTGTCCTCCACGTCACCGGGTTCGGCAGGCTGGACTGACCGATCGCCGGCGGGGTCAAAGCGGCTGCCACACGCCCTCCGTCCCCCGTTCCGCGTCGCGTGCTGGGGGAGACCTGGGGTGTCCGGTGGCGGGTTCGTCGGGTGGCGGATCCTCCGGTCTCAAAAGGTGACCCTTTTTCCTCACTCGACTGGATTTCGCGCGCGCGGATCCTGTAAGGTTTCACCCGAGAGTGACGCGAGGTCGATGTTGTCTCCTGGGGGTGGGTAGACGGCTTTCAGCCCTTCGACCAGCGTCACTCTCGTTGCTTTCTCCAGCCCGCCGCGTCCCCCTCGTGGTGACCGGCCGTCGCGGGCCTGTCTACGATCGGATCCATGAGCGAGCACGGGCTGTCCCTGGCCACCCGGAAGATGGTGGAGGCCGGCATCGATCCGGTGGCGATCACCGTCTTCTCCCACTACCACCGGCAGGCAGCCGAGGGCGTCACCGGACTGATCCGTGAGGACACCATCGAGCCGCTCAGCAACCCGATCCGGCTCGACCAGCTCACGGTGGACCCCGACCAGGCCCGGGCCGCACTCGCCCGGACAGCGATCATCAAGCTCAACTGCGGCCTCGGCACGTCCATGGGGCTCGACCGCGCCAAGTCGCTGCTGCCGGTGCGGGACGGGCGCAACTTCCTCGACCTGATCGTGGCGCAGGTGCGCCACGCCCGGCAGGCGTACGGCGTGCGGCTGCCGCTGCTGTTCATGGACAGCTTCCGGACCCGCGAGGACACCCTCGAGCACCTGGCACGCTACCCGGACCTCGCCGTCGGCGACCTTCCGCTGGACTTCCTGCAGAACGCCGAACCGAAGGTGAGGGCCGACGACCTGACCCCGGTCGAGTGGCCGGCCGACCCGAGCCTGGAGTGGTGCCCGCCGGGTCACGGCGACCTGTACCCGGCGTTGTGGGGCTCCGGGGTGCTGGACGCGCTGCTGGCGGCCGGGATCCGCTACGCCAGCGTCGCCAACGGAGACAACCTCGGCGCGGCCCCGGACGCGGCGCTGGCCGGGTGGTTCGCCGCCACGGGAGCGCCCTACGCCGCCGAGGTGTGTCCCCGCACCGTGAACGACCGCAAGGGCGGCCATCTGGCCGTCCGGCGCAGCGACGGCCGGCTCATCCTTCGCGACACCGCGCAGACCGCGCCGGAGGAGCTGGAATTCTTCACCGACGAGTTCCGGCACCCCTTCTTCCACGCGAACAACCTGTGGCTGGACCTCGAGCAGGTGCGCGCCGCGCTGGTGGAGCGGGACGGGGTGCTCGGGCTGCCGCTCATCCGCAACGAGAAGACCGTCGACCCGACCGACCCGTCCTCGCCCCGCGTGATCCAGTTCGAGACCGCGATGGGATCAGCTATCGAGGTCTTCCCCGGCGCGCAGGCGATCGCGGTCGGCAGGGACAGGTTCCTGCCGGTGAAGACCACCAACGAACTGTTGCTGCTGCGCTCCGACGTCTTCCGGCTGGGAGCGGACGGCCGGCTCACCGCGGTCTCGGAGATCCCGCGGGTCGACCTCGACGACAGGTTCTACAAGCTGGTCGACGACTTCGACGAGCGGGTCAGGGTGGTTCCCTCGCTGCGCCGCGCCGAGTCGCTGGTGGTACGTGGCGACTGGGTGTTCGACGCTCCCAGCGAGGTCGTGGGTGACGTGATTCTGGCCGACGAGGGTGGGCAGCGTCGCTACCGATGACCGGTCCCCGTTGGCAGGCCGCGCTCGCCTGGGCCCTGGTGGGCGAGCAGTTCGTGCTGCCAGAGCCCGGAGGGCCCGATCCCGAGGGGTTGGTCGGCGAACTGGCCGCCCGGGGCTGGACTGCGGCCGCGATCCGGCAGCACGCGGCCGTCGCGCTCGGGGCCGAACGTCCCTGGCCGCACCAGATCCCTGCCGCGTTGCGGGACGGGTGTGGTGCAGCGCAGCTGTTCGCGGCGCTCGGCCGGACGCGGGCGCTGCTCGGCCTGGTCAGCCTCGAGACCCGCGTGCCGTCCGGTCGCACCAGCCTCGACGCCGACGAGCTTCGCCTGCTGCGCGACGTGCCGCCGCACTACGGCAGGTAGCCGACTCAGCCGGGCTGCTGGGCGCGCAGCAGGTCGCGGATCTCGGTGAGCAGCTGCTCCGTGGTGGGCGCCGCCACCTCGACCGCCCCCTCGTCCGGGTGGCGGAGGTTCCGCAGCGTCTCCAGCGGCCTGAGGATCGCGAAGTAGATGATGGCGGCGACGATCACGAAGGCGACCACGGCGTTGATGAACGGGCCGATCAGGATCGGCCCGAGCTGGGCGCTGCTGAAGTCGGGCTGGCCGCCCAGCAGACCGATCGTGTCCAGGATGACCTGGGTGAACGTGCTCACCACCGTGCCGAACGCGCCGCCGATGATGACGGCGACCGCCAGGTCGATCAGGTTGCCGCGCATCAGGAAGTCCTTGAAGCCCTTCATGGGTCTCCTCTCGGGCCGGGGAGTGGTCAGTCTAGGCAGGGCGGTGATCAGCGCAGGGCGAAGGCCACCGGCGCTATCGCAGCGGCGGAGACCACCGC
>JAEYNS010000121.1 GCA_023412435.1 Actinomycetes bacterium
GTCCGGTGGAGCGGTGGAGGCCGGTGCCGCTCCTGGCGGGGGCAGCCACCCGACCACGCCGGCGGCCGCGCTGGCCCGGGAGGCGGCGGTGAGCCGGGAAGCCGAGCCTTCGCGGGCGGCGTCGGCCACAGGGTCGTCCCCGTCGGACTCCACCAGCCGCCAGGCGGCCGAGCCGGCTGCCCCGGCGGTCGACTACGAGCGGCTGGTCGGCTACCTGGAGTCGTGGTTGGTGCGCGAATTCGAGCGTCGTGGCGGACGGTTCGGGGGGGTGTTCTGATGGGTCTGGAGAAGGCGCGCCTCGTGCCCGAGAACGGCACCCCGATCGAGTGCATGTTCAACCCGACGGAGATCTCGCTGTCGAAGTCCAACACCTGGGGCGGAAACCCGGTCAAGGGCAAGGACGCCCCGACCCTGGAGTTCCAGGCCGGGCAGTCGGCGACGATCAGCCTCACCCTCGTCCTTGACACCTCGCTGACCGGTGACGACGTCGCCGCCCACACGAACCGGCTGTTCGACCTGATGAAGGTCGACCCGTCGCTGCCCGGCGCCAAGCAGGGCAACAACTCGGCCCGGCCGCCGTGGGTCAAGCTCGAGTGGGGCTCCACGAACACCTTCAAGGCCGTCCTCGAGCGGTTGTCCGTCCGTTACACGTACTTCGACGACCGCGGCACTCCGCTGCGCGCCAAGGCAGACCTCGCCCTCAAGCAGTACGAGGACGGCGCCGACCACCCGCTGCAGAACCCCACCTCGTTCACACCCCGCCCGCACCGCGCCCACACCCTCACCGCAGGAGACACCCTCGACCGGCTGGCCGCCCGCTACTACCGCGACGCGACCCGGTGGCGGCTGATCGCCGACACCAACCAGATCCTGGATCCGCTCGACCTGCCGCTGGGCCAGGTCCTGGTGATCCCCGAGCCGGAGGTGCGGGGCCGTGGCTGACAACCGGCTCGGCCTGGCCGTCATCAAGGTCGACGGCAGGGAACTCACCGCCGAGACCTACGGGCACCTCACCAGCCTCAGGGTGGAGGAATCGATCCACCTGCCCGACGCCTTCGCGTTGCGGTTCAGCGACCCCAACTTCGAGCTGTTCGACGCCCGCACCCTCGACATCGGCCAGCGCGTCGAGATCGCGCTGCGCGCCGAGGACGATCCAGTCATCGTCACTACGGGCGAGGTGACGGCGATCCAGCTCGAGGTGGGCCCGACCGGCCAGCACGAGTTCGTCGTCAGCGGCATGGACGCCGGCCACCGGCTGGCCAGGACCACCCGCCGGCGCACCTTCTCCTCGATGTCGGACGCCGACATCGCCGACCAGATCGCGGCCGAGTACTCCTTGCGCACCCGGATCGACGCCGGAGGCCCGATGCACGACCACGTGCTGCAGGCCAACGAGACCGACCTCGCCTTCCTGCGGCGCCGGGCCGCCCGCAACGGGCAGTCGGTGTGGGTGGTCGACGACACCCTCCACATCGCGCGGCCGGCGGCCGGGGAGCGGGCACCGACCCTGCGCTGGGGCGGCAACCTGCTGGAGTTCGATGTCCGGTTCTCCAGCGTCGAGCACGCCGACGAGGTGACGGTGCGGGGCTGGGACCCGGTCGGGAAGAAGACGATTCTCGGCCACGCCTCCGCCCCGCAGCCGAGCACGGACGCGCCGGCGGCAGGCCAGGCGAACGACCGAACCCGCAACAGCTTCGGACGGACGGAGCGCACCGCGGTCTCGCTGGTCGTCGCCGACCAGCGGGAAGCCGACGCGGTGGCGGCCGCCCTGATCTCGAGGGCCGCCGGCGACGGTGCGGTGGTGCGCGGGGTGGCCGCCGGCGACCCCCGGATCGGGGCGGGCGCGGCGATCGTCCTCGAGGGAGTCGGGACCCGCCTCGCCGGACGCTACACCGCCACCACCGTCGTCCATCGCTGGTTCGCCGGTCAGCCCTACACGACCCGGTTCAGCTGCGGGCCGAACGCACCCGTCGGGCTGGCCGACCTCGTCGGTACCCCGGCGGGCGACTTCCGGCCCGTCATGCCGCACCTGACGGTGGGCGAAGTCACCAACACCGACGATCCACTCGGCCTCGGCCGGGTCAAGGTGCGGGTTCCCACCCTCAGCACCGAGGACGAGAGTGCGTGGGCGCGGCTGGTGGCGCCGGGTGCCGGGAAGCAGCGGGGCCTGCAGTGCATCCCCGAGGTGCAGGACGAGGTCCTGGTCGGCTTCGAGCACGGCGACCCCGCCCGGCCCTACGTGCTGGGCGGGCTGTGGAACGACGCCGATCCCCCGCCGGACCCCGACGCCGGGCGGGGCGGCAGCACCCAGCGCTGGTCGTTCACCTCGCGCAAGGGCACCAAGCTGGTGGTACACGACGACCCGACGGAGAAGCTGGAGTTCGAGGTGGCCAACTCCACCACCCGGCTTGTCCTGAGCGACCGGGAGGTGGCGATCACCGGTGCCCAGAAGCTCGTCATCTCCGCCCAGCAGATCGAGGTGGACGCCAAGGCGAGCCTGAAGCTCTCCGCCGGAGCAGACGTCACCGTCAGCGGTGGCGTCATCAAACTCAACTGACACCGAGGGGAGGACGCCGATGCCACAGCCCGCCGCGAGGATGAACGACCCCGTCACCGGGACCGACATCCACATCGTGATGGTGCCCGCCCCGTCCGGGGCGGTACCGACACCGACCCCCCACCCCTACGTCGGCCGGATCACCACCGGATGCTCCACCGACGTCCAGATCAACGGACAGCCGGCCGCGGTACTGGGAAGCGGATCGACCCTGAACAGCCCGCACGTGCCGATCGGCGGACCGAGCTTCCAGCTTCCGCCGAGCGGCAGCGGCACCGTGCTGGCCGGGTCACCGACGGTGCTGGTCAACGGCAAGCCGCTGGCCCGACTGGGTGACCAGGTGCAGACCTGCAACGACCCGGTTCCCGCACCGTCGTCGTCGATCACCGGCGGATCCCCGGATGTGATGGTCGGATGAGCACGCTGCGTACCTCCCACGACCTGGTCGGCGCCGGCTGGGCCTACCCGGCACGGGTGGCCAGCAACGGTGGCGTCGAGCTCAGCACAGGCACCGCCGAACTCGACGGCGCGATCCGGTGCATCCTCGAGACCCGGGTCGGTGAACGGGTCATGCGACCGGAGTTCGGCAGCCGGCTCAGCGAGTACGTCTTCGAGCCGATCAACTCCCGCACCCTCGGGCTGGTGCAGGAAGCCGCCCGCGAGGCGATCCTGCGCTGGGAACCGCGGATCGTCCTCGAGTCGGTGGCGGCGGCCCCCGGCGATCAGGAGGGGCAGGTACTGCTCACCATCGAGTACTCGGTGCGCTCGACGAACGACCGGCGCAACCTCGTCTATCCGTTCTACACGATCCCGAAGGAGACGGTGCGGTGACCCTGCCGGCCCCGCGGCTCGACGACCGCAGCTTCCAGGACCTCGTGGACGAGGCCAAGAGCCGGATCCACCGCTACAGCCCGGACTGGACCGACCACAACGTGTCGGATCCGGGCGTGGCGCTGATCGAGCTGTTCGCCTGGATGACGGAGATGATCCTCTACCGGCTCAACCAGGTGCCGGACCGGTTGTACCTGAAGTTCCTGGAACTGATGGGGATCCAGCTGCACGGCAGCGTGGCCGCCTCGACCGACCTGCTGTTCCGGCTCGCCGGGCCGCGCACGGAGGTGGTCCGGATCCTCGCCGGCACCCAGGTGGCGACTGAGCGACGCGACGAGGAGCCGATCGTCTTCGAGACCAGGACCGAGCTGCTGATCATGCCCCCCAAGCTCGTCAGCTGCCTCACCCGCACCGGCGACCAGTTCGCCGACCACACCCAGGAAGTGCTGAGCGGGATCGCCTCGCTGACCTGCTTCCCCACCGTCACCCCCGGGGACGCCGTCTACTTCGGGTTCGAGGACCCGCTGGCGGCGAACCTGCTGCGGTTCACCGTGGTGACGGGGACCGAGGGCGCCGGCGTCGACCCGTCCCGGCCCCCGCTGCAGTGGTCGGCCTGGGACGGGCACGAGTGGGTGAGGGCCGAGGTCCTCGAGGACACCACCTTCGGCCTGAACTCTGTGGAGGGTGGCGACGTGGTGGTGCTGCTGGGGCCCGAGCACGTCGACGTGGCGGTCGGGCCTGCCCGCGCGTACTGGGTGCGCTGCATGCTGGTGGAGCCCGAGGGCGACGCGCCCGCCTACGTCCGCTCCCCCGTCATCCACAGCCTCGAGGTGGCGAGCATCGGCGGCGCGGCCCGTGCCATCCACGCCGAGACCGCCGGACGGGAGTTCCTCGGGGTCAGCAACGGCGAGCCGAACCAGTCCTTCCAGGTGAGCCGGCCCCCGGTGCTGCGGCGGGTTTGGGAGGAGACGGTTGCGGTCCAGCTGCCCGGCGCGGACGACGAACAGCGCTGGCAGGAAGTGCCGCACTTCGGCGAGGCGGGGCCGCAGGACCAGGTGTTCACCTGGGACAGTGCCAGCGGCGAGATCAGGTTCGGCCCCCAGATCAGGTTGCGCAACGGGCTGGTCCGCCAGTACGGCGCGGTGCCGCCCGCGGACGCGAAGGTCTTCGTGACCGGCTACCGGCACGGCGGCGGCCGCAAGGGCAACGTCGCCGCCGGGCAGCTCAGGGTGCTGCGCACCTCGATCCCGTTCGTCGGCTCGGTCACCAACCTGCGTCACGCCACCTCGGGGGTCGACCCGGAGAGCATCGAGGACGCGAAGGTGCGGGGTCCGCTGAGCCTGAGGACCGGCGACCGGGCGGTCACCGCCGACGACTTCGAGCGCCTCGCCCACGAGGCGACCGGGGCGGTCGGACGGGCACACTGCATCCCGGACACCGCCGACCCCTCCGTTGTCCAGGTGCTGGTGGTGCCCCGGACCGACGAGCCGGCGCGGTCTTTGGAACTGGAGCACCTGAAGCTGCCCGACGACCTGCTCGACGAGCTGAGGGGCTACCTCGACGAGCGCCGGCTGCTCACCTGCCGGGTGCGAATCCTCGAGCCGCGGTACGTCGGAGTGATGGTTGTCGCCCAGGTGACGGCCGCGCCGGGGATGCGCCCCGAGACCGTCAGGGAGGCCGCCACCGAGGCGATCTACGACTTCCTCCACCCCCTCACCGGCGGGCTGGACGGCCGGGGAAGGCAGTTCGGGCAGGCGCTCGGTGACGGAGAGATCCAGGCCGTGCTCCGCGGGGTCCCCGGTCTCGCCAGCGTCAACAAGGTCTTCTTCCTGGAGGTCAACCCGCGTTCCGGCGAGGTGGACCAGCGGCAGAAGCAGCGGATCGCGCTCCCTCCCGACGCGCTGCCGCTCTCCTACCGCCACCAGGTAGTGGTCGCCACCGACGCTCCGGGAGGGACCTCATGAACGGCTGGCTGGTCTCCCAGTTGCCTGAGGCCATGCAGCGGCAGGAACTCCTGGTCGCGTTCGCCCGGGCCGGCGAGGAGGTCGCCGACAGCATCCGTTCCCAGATCCACTCCCTCGACGCCCAGATCGACTCCACCACCGCCACCGACCCGATGCTGGGATACCTCGCGAGCTGGTTCGGCTACTCCTTCGACGCCAGCCTCGACGCCGACCTCCTGCGACGCTTCCTGAAGGAGGTGGGACGGATCCTGCGCCGCCGCGGTACCCGGACGGCCCTGACCACGCTGCTGGAGGCGCTGACCGGCGGTACCGCCGAGGTGACCGATCCCGGGGGTGTCGTCGGCCCGTCCGAGTCGCTTCCGCAGGACGTGCGGCGGGTGACCGTCCGGCTGTCACAGGCAGGGCCGCTCGGTCTCGAGCGACTGACCGCGATCGCCAGCCGCGAGGTCCCCGTGGGCGTCGAACTGGTCCTCACCGTCGGGGAGGCTGCCGCATGACCAGCACCGGCCTGCCAGGCGCCACCTGTCCGCAGTGCGCGGCCGTCCTGCCCAGCCCGCGCCCCACCCTGTGCCCGTCCTGCCACTACCCGCTGGTCTTCGTCGAGGACGGACCGGTCCAGGACAGCGCGACCGAGCTGGAACGCCCGACCCCCGACCGGGAGCCTGCCGAGCCTGACCTCGACCTTACGCCGCCCGAGCCCGCACCCCCGACCGGGCCGGTGACCACCGT